>NZ_BLTE01000013.1 GCF_013019105.1 Fundidesulfovibrio magnetotacticus | reverse complement strand
GTGCGAAAGCTTCGTGATGGCGGCGGTCAGCGTGGTCTTGCCGTGGTCGATGTGACCGATGGTGCCGATGTTGACGTGCGGCTTGTTGCGCTCGAATTTCGCCTTGCCCATGGTGATCCCCCTCTCGAGTGGTCGTTCTTGGAGTGGCTGCCGCCAGTTATTTTGAGTGATGTATGGAGCCCACGACCGGAATTGAACCGGTGACCTCTTCCTTACCAAGGAAGTGCTCTACCTACTGAGCTACGTGGGCCCGTCAAAGAAGCGCGACCGGTGGGACGTGACGTTGGAGCGGGAAACGGGACTCGAACCCGCAACCCTCAGCTTGGAAGGCTGATGCTCTAGCCAATTGAGCTATTCCCGCGTCGTACCCGCAGTCCGAACGACGGTCACCCCGTCTCCTGCGCCTCGTATTCAATTGTTCGTGGTGGTGGGGGGTGGATTTGAACCACCGAAGGCTGACGCCGACAGATTTACAGTCTGTTCCCTTTGGCCACTCGGGAACCCCACCAAACCTTTTTCCTGGAGCTGGCGAAGGGACTTGAACCCGCAACCTGCTGATTACAAATCAGCTGCTCTACCAGTTGAGCTACGCCAGCGCCAAGACGCGGAGGATTAGCCCATCTTCGAACAGCGCGCAAGCGTTTTTTTCCGCCTTGCGCCCAACGCACAATCTCTCAAAGAGCGACGGCCCATCTGACAGAAGGAACCCGCCTTGTCAAGCGTCCTTCGCGGATTCGCCGCATTTCTTCGAAAGTTCCCCCGCCCTACCCCGCATCGCGCGCCCAATCCCTGCGCGAGACGTACCACACGCGCGGGCTGGCGCCCGTCCCGGGCCTGAGCACGAAAGCCTCCCGCCCCTCCAGCAGTTCGCCCGGAACGCCCGAACGGATGGCCCCCGTGGGGCATGCTTCGGCGCAGGCCGTCAACAGCCCTTGCGCGCCGATGCGGTGGGCGCACAGCGTGCACTTCTCCACCACGAAGCGGGGGCGCGACGAGGCCCACGGCGTGAAGGCCCGCTCCATGCCGCCTGGCCAGACGGGATCGGCGGCATTGAAGCGGCGCGCGCCGTAGGGGCAGGCGCTCATGCACAGGCGGCAGCCGATGCAACGGGCGTAGACCTGGCTCACCACGCCCCAGGCGGGGTCCTTGCACGTGGCCCCCGTGGGGCAGGCCGCCACGCAGGGCGGGGCGTCGCAGTGCATGCAGGGGCGGGGCACGAAGAGCACGTCGAGCTGCTCGCCCTTTCCGACGCTCTCGAGACGCTCCACCGCGAGCCATTCCCCCTCGGCGCCGGCCGAGGGCGGCACGTTGTTCTCCAGGGCGCAGGCCGTGCGGCAGGCCCCGCACCCCGTGCAGCGGTCCAGGTCCACCAGCAGCCCGAATCCACGGTCTTCGATCGCGCTCATGCCTTCTCCAGGGCCAGGGGCGTGCCGTCCCAGGCCGGTACCGATCCCTCCGGGCCGGAGGCGAACGCCGCCGCGGCCAGGACATCGCGCGCGCGGGCGGCCACGTGGCCGTCCATGACCGTCTCGTCCAGGGCCACGCGCACGCGCGCCTCCCCTTCCCTGCCGCGCAAGAGCGCCGTCTGGCCCGCCTTCACCCTGCTGGCGGCGGCCGTGGCCCCGCTCACGCGGACCTCCGGCCAGCGCGCCCCGTCCGCCTCTGGCCTCCAGGGTTCCGGCCCCGGGAAACCCGAGCCCGACACCGCCAGGCGCAAGGGAAGGCCGAGATCGATGGGCTCCGGGGCCAGGGCCCGGGCCAGAAAGCGCGCCCCCAGGGACATGCCGCGCGCGGGGACGGGACGGGGATCGCACCACAGCCCCCCCCTGACCAGGGCCTCCTGAAGCCCGGCCTGGGGCGCGGGCAGGGGCTCGCCCGCCAGCACGCGCCAGGGCGGCGTGCCAGACGCCACGTAGCCGCCCGAGGCTTCAAGGTCCGCCACGCGCGACTCCAGGGCCTCGGGGAAACTTCCATGCTCCAGAGGCACGCCCAGACGCCGCGCCAGATGGGCCAGCACGTCGCCGGGGTGGCGGGCGTCGGCCTGGGGGCGGACCAGGGGCAGGGCCAGCCCGTATGTGGCGAAGGCCAAGCCGTGGGGTGTCTCCACGTCGCCATGGCGCTCCAGGGGCATGGGCGCGGGGAGGATCAGGTCGCAGAGGCGGGCCGACGCGGTCATCACCGGGGTGAAGGCCGTGCGGAAGGCGGCCCTTGCCAGGGCTCGGGCCGTGAGTTCCGGCCTGGGCAGGGCGGAAAGGGGATCGGCCTCGACGAGCAGGAGCACGCCGGGCGCGGACGCGCGCCCCATGGCAAGGGCGCGCAAAACGGCGGGCAGGTCGCCGCCGGATGCCAGGGGGCTCAGGGGACGCGTCAGAAAGAGCCCCCCGGGCCGGTTCACGCCCTGGGCCAGGGCCATGAGGGCGTAGCCGGCCACGAAGGGGGCCAGCCCCGGCCCCGCGCCCTCTGGCGCGCCCGGCGCGAAAAGCGCCCCGGCGGCCACGCGCAGGGCGACCTCCCGCTGGACTTCCGCGGGCACGCCCGTGGCGCGCTCCACCTCGACGGGACCGAAACGCGCCTGGACCAGGGCCAGGAACTCGGCCAGGTCGGGCCAGTCGCCCTTGATGCGGCCCATGGAGGCCAGGTCGCGCGCCGCGCCCAGGGCCAGGAACGCGCCGGACCCGGCGGCCATGGGCGCCCAGCGTTCGCAGAGACAGGCCCAGTCCGGCCGGACCGGGGCCAGACAGATCCCCCGCCCCGCCCTCCCCGCCCAGGCGCGGCGCAGGTGCGGCGAGGCGGGCAGCGAGCCGAAGAGGTCCGACCCGGCCGCCACCACGTCCCGGGCGTTGTCCAGGTCGTAGCCCGGGCGGGCGTCCAGGCCCATGATGCGCGCGGCGCGCGCGGCCTGCAGCCCTTCGGAGGGCATGCGCGGGGCGCTCGCGGCCCCCAGCCGCTCCAGGAAGACGTCCAGGAGCGCGGCCAGGGTCCCCGGGCGCGGGGGCCCCACGGCCAGGATGTCGCCCCCGGCGGCGCGCAGGCGCTCCACCAGGAGGTCCATGGCGGCGGCCCAGGAGATCGGGACGAAGGCTCCGTCTTTTTTGAGCAGCGGCGAGCGCACGCGGTCGGGCCTGTGGAGTTCCCTGGGCTCGCTTTGGGCGAGGGGCGTGGCCGCGCCGAAGCTCAAGGGGTGGTCCTCCCGGCCCAGGCAGCGCACGGGGCGGCCCGAGGCCAGGAGCACGCGCAGGCCCTGGCCCGAGGGACAGGCGAGGCTGGTGGTGAAGGCTTCCTCCAGGGGCTCGCGCGGGGGCTGGGGGAGGTCCGGCCGGTCCTGGGCGCGGGTGTAGGCGTCCCGGGCCAGCCGCCAGGGGGCAGGCGAGAGGGCCGTTCCGGCGGCGGTCGCGGCCGCGAAACCGGCGGCCAGGCCCACGAAGCGTCTGCGCCCGAAGCCCACGGGGTCTACCCGTGGCAGGCGGCGCAGCCCGAGGGCGCGCCCCGTTCAAGGTGGCAGGACCGGCAGCGGTCCATGGTCATGGCCTGGCGGGAGGCCCCGGAGACACGGTTCACGGTGACGTTCAGGGCGTCCTCCCGGCGCATGTCGGGGTGGCAGGAACTGCAGGAGGCGTCCAGGTGCGGGGCGTGGACGAAGCGCACGTGGCCCGGCAGGCGCAGGGCGCAGAGCCAGGGCACGTCCCGCCCGGGGCGCACGTACAGGGCGGTGAGGCGGTCGCGTTCGCGTTCGTCCTCGGAGCGCCCGCCCGTGGGCTCGGCGTGGCAGGCGGCGCAGACGCCCACCCGGGGGAAGCCCGAGTAGCCCCCCCCGGGACCGGCGAAGTGGCAGCGGGCGCAGTCCAGGTCCTGGCGCAGGTGGGCCTTGTGGCTGAAGCGCACGGGCTGGCTCAGGGCGGTCCAGGCGAAGCGCGGGGCCGCCATCCACCCGGCGGCCAGGCCCAGGGCCAGGCCAAGGGCGGCCAGGGCGAGAGCGCCCCTGCGCGGAGTCCGCTCCACCCTAGGGTTTGGCCTTGCGGCCGTACACGTCCTCGAAGCGGACGATGTCGTCCTCTTCCAGGTACGGGCCGGTCTGGATCTCGATGATCTCCACGGGCACCTTGCCGGGGTTGGAGAGCCTGTGTGTGGCGGTCTTGGGGATGTCCACGGACTGGTTCTCCGTGAGGAGCATCTCCTTGCCGTCCACCTCCACCAGGGCCGTTCCCGTCACCACCACCCAGTGCTCGGAGCGGTGGTGGTGCATCTGCAGGGAGAGCTTGCCGCCCGAGGGCACCTGGATGCGCTTGATCTTGTAGTGGGGGCCTTCCTCCAGCACGGTGTAGCTGCCCCAGGGCCTGCGTACCGTGACGTGGGCGTTGACCAGCTGGCTGCCCTCGCCCTTGAGCGCGCCCACCACGTCCTTGACCTTCTGGGCCTCGGAGAGCGGGCAGACCAGGGTGGCGTCGCGGGTCTGCACGGCGATCATGTCTTTCAGGCCCACGCAGGCCAGCTTGCCGCCCTGGGAGATGAGCAGGCTCCCCTCGCAGTCCAGGGCCATCACGTCGCCCTGCACGGAGTTGCCCCTGGCATCCTTCGCGCCCAGGCGGTGGATGGCCTCCCAGTTGCCCAGGTCGTCCCAGTCGAAGCGGGCCTCCACAACGGCGATGCGCTCCATCTTCTCCACCACGGCGTAGTCCACCGAGATGTCGGGGAGCAGGCCGTACCCTGCGGCCAGGCCCGCGCCGGAGCGGGTTTCCCACCACTCCCAGAACACGGGCTGCTTGTCGCGCACGGTTTCCAGGAAGAGGCGCACGGGGAAGACGAACATGCCGCTGTTCCAATAGTATTCGCCGCTCTCCACGTAGGCCTGGGCCTGCTCCTGGCCGGGCTTCTCCACGAAGGAGCGTACTTCGAAGGCCCCTTCGCCCAGAGGCTGGCCCGTGCGGATGTAGCCGTAGCCGGTCTCGGGCTTGGCGGGGCGGATGCCGAACGTGACCAGGCGGCCTTCGCGGGCCAGGGGCAGGGCCTTGGCCAGGGTTTCGCGCCAGCCGTCGGCGGGCTCGATCATGTGGTCGGAGGGGAAGACGGCGGCCAGGGCGTCGGGGTCCTGCTCCACGATCCTGTCCAGGGCCAGCATGATGGCGGCCAGGGTGTTACGGCCCATGGGCTCGGCCAGCGCCCCGCGCTCCAGGTCCGGACCCAGCTCGCGCAACTGGCTGCGCACCTCGAAGACGTGCTCCTCGTTGGTGACCACCCAGACTCCAGAGGGGTCGAACGCGCCCAGGGCGCGGGCCACGGTGCGCTTGAGCAGCGTCTGCCCGCCGTCCAGGGAGAGCAGCTGCTTGGGCAAAAGCGTGCGCGAGAGGGGCCAGAGCCTGGTTCCGGAGCCTCCGGCCAGGATCACGGCGTGACAACCAGCGAAGGGAGCCTTGGGGTCTTGGGTGGCCTGCATGCGGGGAGCCTCTGGCTTGTGGTTCAGCCTTCGAAGACGAAGGGGGAGTCGAGATCGCGCAGACGGCCCAGCTGGGCGTCCTTGGCGGAGAGCACGGGCTCGGTCCAGCCCCAGTCGATGCCCAGGTCCGGGTCGTTCCAGGCGATGCCGGAGTCGTGCTCAGGGGCGTAGAGTTCGTCCACCTTGTAGAGGAACTCCACGTCGGTGGTGCGCGTCAGGTAGCCGTGGGCGAAGCCCTTGGGCACGTAGAGCTGGAGGAAGTTGGACTCCGACAGGAGGAAGGACTTCCACTGCCCGAAGGTGGGGGAGCCCTTGCGCAGGTCCACCACCACGTCGAGCACCTCGCCGCGCGTCACGCGAACGAGCTTGGTCTGGGCCTTGGGCGGGTTCTGGAAATGCAGTCCCCGGAGCACGCCCTTGCTGCGCGAGAGGGCGTGGTTGTCCTGGATGAAGGCCGTCTCCAGGCCCTGGGCCGCGAAGCCCGCCTGGTTGTAGCTTTCCATGAAGAAGCCCCGGTCATCCTTGAAGACCTTGGGGGTGTAGAGCCAGAGTCCCGGCATGCCAGCGGCCTGAAAGCCCACGGGTGCACCTCCTCGTTGCGCGAAACGTTGCGCGGCTTGTAGCCTAAGAGCGGGTCAGGGGCAACATGGCGAACCCTGCGATCGCATGCCGTCCGTGAAGTCCCCCGCGTTGTGGCTGGAGCGCACCAGCGGGCCGCAGTACATCACGGGGATGCCCTGGGCGCGGCCCATGCGGGCCACGTCCTCGAACTCCTCAGGCGGCACGTAGCGGACCACGGGCAGATTGCGCCGCCCCGGACGCAGGTACTGCCCCACCGTGACCATGCGGCAGCCCGCCGTAGCCAGGTCGGCCAGGGTGCGCTCCACTTGGCCGGGCGATTCGCCAAGCCCCAGCATGAGCCCGCTCTTGGCCGAGGCGCGCCCGCTTTTCGCCACGCGCTCCAGAAGCTCCAGGCTCTGCTCGTAACGCGCCTGGGGACGCACCAGGGAGTAGAGTTCGGGCACGGTCTCCAGGTTGTGGTTCACCACGTCGGGGCCGGCGTCCAGCACCATCTGAAGGGCCTCGCGGCTGCCCTGGAAATCCGGCACGAGCACCTCCACCGTGGCCCCGGGCAGGGCCTCGCGCACGGCGCGCACACAGGCGGCGAACTGGATGGCCCCGCCGTCGGGGAGGTCGTCGCGCGTCACGGAGGTGATCACCACGTGCTTGAGCCCAAGGCGCGCGGCCGCCTGGGCCACGCGCAGGGGCTCGTCGGGCTCCGGGGGCTCCGGGACGCCGTGGGCGACGTTGCAGAAGCCGCAGGAGCGCGTGCAGGCCCCCCCCAGGATGAGGAACGTGGCCACGCCACGGCCGAAGCACTCGAACATGTTGGGGCAGCGCGCCTGACGGCAGACCGTGCGCAGGCCGTGTTCGGCCACGGCCAGGGCCGTGCCGGGGAAAACCCCGTCCCGGGGCTGCTTGACGCGAAGCCAGGCCGGCAGGCGCGGGCTAGGCTTCCCGCCGGGCGAGGACTGCCCGGGCGAAGGCGTGGGCGAGAGCATGCTTGACTCCCTGGACCTCTGCGGGGGCGGTGTCCAACCCCAGCCGGGCCAGTTCCGCCCAGGCCGAGGTCATCTCCACCCCTGCGAGTCCGCATGGGGTTGTGAGGGAAAAGAGGGAAACGTCGGGTTCCACGTTGAAGGCGATGCCGTGGTAGCTCACCCAGCGGCGTACGCCGACGCCCACGCTGGCGATCTTGCGCGGGCCGCACCACACGCCGGGGCGGCCCTCGGAGCGCCCGGAAGGCACGCCCATGGCCGCCAGCACGTCCATGGCCGCCTGCTCCAGGTCCTCGAAGTGGGCGCGCAACCCCCCGGGCCTGCCCGAGAGCCGCAGAATGGGATAGAGCACGGCCTGCCCCGGGAAGTGGCAGGTGACGCTGCCGCCGCGCGTGGCCTTGGCCACCTCCACGCCGCGCCGGGCCAGCTCCGGGGCCGAGGCCAGCAGGAAGGCCTCGCCGCCGTGGCGTCCGAAGGTGATCACGGGGTGGTGTTCCAGCACGTAGAGGCGTTCCTCGCCTCCCTCCCGGACCTCCTCAACCGCCGCCTCCTGGATGGCCAGGGCCTCGGCGAAGGTGAGGCGTCCCAGATCGATGACGCGCATCAGGGCCTGCCTCCCCCGCCCCGGCCGCCCCTGCCCCTCGCCGGAGCGGACGGGCGGCGCGCGCCGGGCTTGCCGCCGGGCTTGCCGCCGGGCGTCTTGCCGGGGGCGGGGCCCCGGCCGTGCGGCCGCGCGGGAGGCGGGGCGTCCCCGGAAGTCCGTGCCGGGGCGCGGGAGCGCTCCTCCCTGCCGGTTCCCGTCGCGCCCCCGGCAGGGCCGGTCGCCCGTCCGCCTTTCGGGCGCGGAGCGCCGGACGGACGCGACGGCCCGCCGCCCCGACCGGCCGAGGAACCGGGCGCGCCACCGGGCTTGGGGTCGGCCTGAACGCCGGGCTTCGTTGAGACGCCGCGCTCCTCGCGCGGTCCGGCCCCGTGGGCCTCGGGGGCCTCCGCAGTCCGTTCCCGCTCGGGCTCCGTGTCCAGGGCGGCCAGCCAGGCCCCGCTCTTGGGGTCGCGTTCGCGGGGCTCGGGCAGCCGGGCCTCCAGGAGCGCCCCGGAAACGAGTCCCGGCGGGGGCGTCGAAAAGCCCAGGAGCCGCAGGCCTTCCCCGCCGCAGAGGTAGGCCCCCTGCCCCCCCGCCAGGGGGAAACGGTGGGAGACCACCCGCCAGCGGTCCACAGCCGGTTCGGGGACCTCGGCCCCGGCCAGCAGGAAGCTCAGGCTGGCGCGATCCTTCTCCAGGCCGGAGGCGCGGGTCAGCGAGGCCAGCCAGCGGGGCACGTCGTCGGCCGGGAAAACGAAGTGGCACCAGGAGCGCCAGCGCGGGGCCAGCATGGGGCAGGCGTCGTGGTGGGTGCAGGGGGCCTGCGGGGCCAGCCCTTCTTCAAGGAAGACCTCGCGCAGGCGCGAGAGCAGTCGACCGCCGTGGCGCGTGCCCGGCTCCACCAGGAGCACGTGGCCGTCGTGGGCCAGGCGCGAGAGGAAAAGCCCGGCCGAGCGCTCCAGGGACTCGTGCCCCTCCTCGCCCCGGCCGCGCACCATCTCGCCCGCCGCGTTGGCCGACCACACGGCCCGGAAGGGCTCCTGGGGGGCCTTGTGGGCCGGGGCCTGCACAGTCTCCACGCTCCAGGCGCGGCCAGCCTCTCCGGAGAGGGCCTCGAAGAGGGCGCGCCCGGCGCGCAGGGCCTGCCCGGTCTGATCCACGCAGACGAAGCGCAGCTTGCGCCCGCGCAGTTCCGGCCGGGCGATCCACAGGGCCTGGACCATGGTCAGGGGGCCGCAGCCCAGGTCGAGCACGCTCGATCCCTCGGGCAGATCCGGAGCAAGACCCGCGAAGAGGCGCGAGAGCCGGTAGAGGTTCCACGGCAGGAAATAATGGAGATAGGCCGCCAGCGCGCCCGGCGCGGCCAGGTAGTTGGCCTGGGGCCCGGGGCCGCGTTCGGCCGTGAGGGCCAGGGAGAGCCGCTTGATCTCCCCGGGGAGCTCGGCCTGGTGCCTGGGCCGCAGGGGATGGGCCTGGGCCAGCACCTGTCGGTAGCCTTCCAGGGCCTGCATGGCCTTGGCCCCCGGCCGGGGGAAAAGGGGGACGCACCGTCCGGGACGGACCCCGCGCTCATCGGGCATGATCGAACCTCATGGCGTCGAGATAACGCCGCTGAAAGCCGCCGGAGGACACCACGTCCACCGGCCTGGTCCTGCCGGGCAGGCCCGCCAGCCACTCCCGCACGTCCGCCCGCCCGGCGGCCAGGCAGGCCCCCGCCAGGGACGTGTTGCCCGCCGCGCGCACGCGGGCGCTCCCGCCCGGAGGGAAGAAGCCCAGGGTCTCCAGGTCCGCCGGGGAGACGTGCTCGCCCAGCGCCCCGGCAAGGAGCACCTCGTGAAGGTCCGCGAAGCGGAGCCCTGCCGTTTCGAGCAGGATGCCCACGGCGGACTCGAAGGCGGCCTTCACCGCAAGCAGGGCCTCCACGTCGCTCCCATGCAGTGGGACCCCGGCCACGTCCAGGACCGGCGCTCCGTCGGCTTCCCTGCGCAGCCCGGCCAGGGCGCGCGCGGCCAGGGGCGAGGCGGCCTCGCGGGCGAAGCGCCCCGTGGCCTCCACCGCGCCCATGGCGCGCAGCCTGGCCAGCAGGCTCACGTAGCCCGTGCCCGAAACGCCCCGGAGCGGCCCGGCGCTTCCTTCATAGAGGCGCGGCGCGAGCCCCGCCGGGGTGAGTGCGAAGGACACGGCGGCCCCCGGTCCGGCCAGCATCCCACGGGACATGCCCACGCCCTCCAGGGCGGGGCCCATGGGCACGCTGGCCACCAGCACCCGGCCGTCGGGCAGGGTCAGGGCGAACTCGCCGTTGGTGCCGAGATCCGCCAGGAGCAAGGGGGCGCGGGGGGCCGCGCCGGAGAACTCCAGGGCGGCCAGACCCGCCGACACGTCGCCGCCCACGAAGGGCGCGAGAAGCGGCGGGATGTAGACCCGGGGAAGCTCTGGGTCAAGCTCGGCGAAGTCCCCTCCCGGCCAGTCCAGGCGGTAGGGGGCGGCGGCCAGACCCGAGGGGTCCATGCCCAGGGCCAGGAAGGTCATGCAGGAGTTGCCCGCCAGGCAGAGCCCGCCGGGCAGGCAGGGCAGCGCGGCCACGGCCTCGCGCACGGCCAGGACAACGGCCCGGCGCAATCTCCGGGCCCCGTCGGGAACACGGGCCAGGGCCAGGCGCGACATCACCTCGCTGCCCGCGCCCAGTTGCGGATTGGGCAGGGCCCGGCCCAGGGCCTCGTCCCCGCGCTCGAAGCGCCAGTGCAGCGACGTGGTGCCCAGGTCGACCCCCAGCACGGCCCCGGGGCAGACCTCGCGGGGGGCGGGAGGCGGGGTGCGTTCCGGGGCAAGGCGCACGCGCACCCTGGCGCCCGGCAGCGGGGGGCGGGCGCAGGAGAGCCGCCAGCCCTGCTCCAGGCGCTCCGGTTCGAGCACGCGCTCCTCGGCGAGCTCCGGCGCGGGAGCGCCAGGCTCGAAGAGCACGGCGCACTTCCCGCAACGGCCCGCGCCCGAACACAGGGGGCGGCCATCGAAAGCGCCTTCGATGTAGAGGTGCTGGGCCAGGGTGAGCCCGGGCGAGACGCTCACGGGCCGGTCCGGCCCGCCTGCCTTGTCAACGATGGTGAAGATGTTCATCGGCATGGGAAGGATGCTCGCTTGACGCGCCGAGCGCAAGGATTTTGGCGCTTTCGCGGCGCTGGGACTCTACCAGAAAGCCGCGCCCGCGCAAGCCCAAAAAGGTTTTTGATTCGCGGCAATTATGAATTTCATCGTCAATTTGCTGAAAAATGCTGGACAATTTTCCCCCGGCCGCCTAGAAATCCCATCAAAGGTTCGGCACAAGCGAGGCTCCCGGCAGGACTCGATCCACCACGCCGTCCCCGCTTCGCATGTCCACCTGCGCGGCCCGCGCCGCCGGACATGACCGCCTCCAGGCCGACCTCACTAGGACCCGAAGAGCCTTTCCGTATGCCACTTACCGCATGAATGCGGAGGATTATTGAGCGTTTCATCGACCGCCGTTACGGCCAAAACACACGGAGACGAGGAAGAGATGCTAGGCACCACACCCCTTGCCCCCTGGATGACCGTCCGCAACCTGTTTGTGTTCGCCATCCTGCTTGCCACCACCGCCTGTGGATCCAAACAGTATTCGTCGCGCCAGAATCTCGCGGACACCGAAAAGTCCACGGCCTCCATCGCCGAGGCCTTCGAGCCCACATCCCCCTTCCTGCATTTCTCCAACGGACAGTTCTGCACCCTGCCCGTGCCCGGCGCGATCTCCGGCGCGAGCAACCCCTTCGAGCTGAGCTTCAAGGGTCCCAAGAACCAGCAGCAGCTGGTGGCCCTGGCCTTCAGCCAGATCGGCACCCTCTACCGCCCGGGCGGCGTGGAGCCCGGCACCGGGTTCGACTGCTCCGGCTTCACCACCTGGGTCTACGGCAAGCTGGGCGTAAACCTGCCCCGCAGCTCCCGCGAGCAGTTCCAGGAAGGCAAGGTGATTCCCAAAAGCCAGCTGAAAAAAGGCGACCTCGTCTTCTTCGGCAATAAAAAACGCATCACGCACGTCGGCATCTACCTCGAAGACAACAAATTCATCCACAGCTCCAGCTCCGGCGACACCGTCAAGATCTCCAGCCTCGACGAACCCACCTGGGAACGAAAATACACCGGCGCGCGGCGAGTCTTCTAGACGACGCCCCTCCCAATGACCTTTCGGGGCTGGAGCGCGCGCTCCCGCCCCTTTTCTTTTGCATCAGCTTGAGTTACCTTACGCGAAATTGATTCCTGATCCGGATATTCGACATGGCGTCTTCGAGATCATCCCGTAAACGATCGCCGCGTTCGCGCGCCCTCACAGCCTTCTCCGCAGGCCTCGTGTTGCCGCTCGTGCTGGCGCTGGGCTGGCACGCGGCCCTGGGACAGCAGGACCCCGCGGGCCAGCGGCTGGCCTCCCTCTCCGACCAGGGCCAGAACCAGCGGCCCCCCGAGCCCGACGAGGAACTTTCCGCCCTGCGTGCCACCTTCCAGGACGAGGTCCGCAAGCCCACGCTCGAGCGCATCGACCGCTACAAGAAGCTCTGGTCCAAATCACCGAAGCTCCAGGACATCCTGGAAGAGCGCCGCCAGCGGCTCCTGAGCCTGGGCGAGCGCTACTTCGATTTCGTTCGCCGCGACGTGGCCGCCCAGATGGCCCGCTCCGGCCTGCGCTTCGACGGCACGCAGTTCTTCGCCTACGCCGACCGCAACCCCAAAGCCCAGTTCATCGTGGTGGGCCTCTACGACGCGCGCTCCGAACGCATCGACATCCTCGGCGCTGACCTCATCTCCTCGGGCAACATTGAAAAGGGCGGCGACTACTTCGAGACCCCCATCGGCGTCTTCGAGAACCTCCTGGACAACTTCTCCTACCGCGCCCAGGGCACCCCCAACCAGGAGGGCTGGCGCGGCCTCGGCGCCAAGGACAGCCGCGTCTGGGACTTCGGCTACCAGCGCGGCCTGAAGAAATACAAGGACGGCAACACCATGAGCCAGCTGCGGCTGCTCATGCACTCCACCGACCCTGAACGGGGCGAGCCCCGCCTTGGCCGCACCGACTCCAAAGGCTGCGTGCGCATTTCCGCAGGCCTGAACCGCTTCCTGGACACCCACGCCATCCTGGACAGCCACTACGAGCAATGGGCCAAATCCCGCCCCGACTCCTGGCTTTTCAAAAAGGAACGCAAGCCCACTGCCTACCCAGGCAAATACCTCATCATCGGGGACTCCAGCCAGTCCGCCCTGGCCGTAGGCAAACCGTGATACGCCCGCCCTGGCCGCTCTGAGACCGGGGTGTTCGCCTGGACAAGGGTTTCGTCATGCGCATCCTCTGTGTCGACGACGACGCCGCCATCCGAATGACCATCCAGGCCTATCTGGATGACCTCGGACACGACGTCTCCCTCGCCCCGGACGGCGAACAGTGCCTCCAGCTTCCCGACCTGAACGCCTTTGACGCCGTCCTGCTTGACCTGAACATGCCCGGCATGGGCGGCCTGGCCACCCTGGAGCGCCTGCGCGATCTGGCCCCGGAACTGCCGGTGGTAGTGGTCTCGGGCACGGGCAACATCCAGGACGTGATCTCCGCCCTGCGCCTCGGCGCGGCGGATTTCATCACCAAGCCCGTGGAGGACATGGCCATCCTCCTGCACTCCGTGAATACCGTGGCCGAACGCTCGCGGCTCATCAAGGAGAACCGCGAGCATCGCGAACGCCTCGAAATCATGGTGGAGGAGCGCACCCGCAGCCTTACCCAGGAAGTCGCCGAACGCGCCGCCGCCGAGGAGGCCCTGCGCGCGGCCCTGGCCGAGAAGACCGTGCTCCTCAAGGAAGTGCATCACCGGGTCAAGAACAACCTTCAGATCGTGTGCAGCCTGCTCTCGCTCCAGGCCCTGCGCTACAGCGACGACCGCCTGGCCGCCCCCTTCCAGGACAGCCAGGCCCGCGTGCGCGCCATGGCCCTGGTGCACGAAAAGCTCTACCGCTCCCAGGACCTTTCGCGCATCGACCTTGCCGCCTACATGAGCGAGCTGACACTTTTCCTCGTCCAGGCCTACTGTTCCCGCAACCTCATGGTGACCCCGGACCTCGACTGCCAGTCGTTCCACCTCGCGGTGGACTCCGCGGTGCCCTGTGGGCTGATCATCAACGAACTGGTCACCAACAGCCTCAAGCACGCCTTCAACGGGCGTTCGACCGGCGTCATCCGCCTGCGCGCGGCCCTGGTCGATGGGCACGCCCTCATCGCCGTCTCCGACGACGGCAACGGCCTGCCCTCCTGGCTCGACCTGGACAACCCGCCCTCCCTGGGCCTGCAGCTTGTCACCAGCCTCGTGCGCCAACTCCGCGGCACATTGCGCGTGCACACCGGTCCCGGCGGGGCGGCCTTCGAGGTGAGTTTCCCCGTCCAGGGCGGCGAAGACGCCGCCCTTCAAGGTGAAGCGCCCTTCTAGTTTTGACATTTCCAGGCGTTACGGGCACATTCACATCAAGGAGTCCCGATGCCCAGCCTGACCTTCCAAGCCGGACGACACGCCGTGGTGGACGCCCGACCCGGCCATTATCTCTGTTTCCCAGACGTGGTCGCCACGCCCCAGGGGCGGCTTGTCTGCGTTTACCGGCAGGCCGACCGGCACGTGGCCACCCGCGCGGCGCTCCTGGTCTCCACCTCGGACGATCTGGGAGGCGCCTGGTCCGGTCCGCGTTTGCTGCGCGCCGGGCAGGGGCACTGCCCGCGCATCACGCGCCTGGAAGACGGACGTCTGCTGGTCATCGACGACACCTCGGCCAGCCAGTACTGGAGCCTGGACGAAGGCCACTCCTTCGCCCGCCAGCCCTGCGCCGGGCCGCCCCTCTCCATCCCGGACCGCGTGCTCGCCCTGCGCCCGGACCTGTGGCTCACCACCTGCCACGTGCACCGGGGCGAGTCCCCCCTTTCCAAGATCCGCCAGGCCCCGGCCGAGCAGACGGTCTACGTCTCCTCCGACGAGGGGGCGCTCTGGCGCATGCGCTCCGTGCTGGCCAACGACAGAAGCCTCGTGCTCTGCGAGGCCTCCATGACCCGCCTGCCCGACGGCCGCCTGCTGGCCGTGCTGCGCGAGAACTCCCACGTCTACGAACCCATGTACCTCTGCCTCTCGGAGGACGAGGGCGTCACCTGGAGCCTGCCCCGGCCCACGCCGCTCCTTGGCCACAGACCCACCCTGGGGCTTGCGCCTTCGGGCCGCCTGCTGGTCACCTACCGCGCCGTGGGGCCCGACGGCGGCACCGCCGCCTGGACTGGAACCCTCGACGAACTCGACCAGGACTTCGCCGTGCACGGCCTGCACCCGGACCCGGAAAATCCCCGCCTGACGCCCGAAGGGCTCCTCATCGAGAACGCTCCCGGTCGCGAGGCCTGCGTACGCTACGCCCTGCGCCCCATGACCGACCCCGAGCGCGCACGCGCCACGCTCACCGCCGAGGTCCTGGTGGCCGAGGCCCAGGGAAAGGCCTGCGCCCTGCACTTCGGCGGCTGGTGGCGTCTTGCCCCCGGGGCCGTGCTGCCCCCGGACGACGCCCCTGCCATCCCCTGCGACGCCCGAACCACCGTCCGCCTTGAGCTGCGCTACGAACCCGGGCGCGTGGAGGCAGTGGTCAACGGCGTCGCGTGCGGAACCTACCCGGCCGACGCCCGCGCGGCGGACACCCGGGCCATCCTGGCGGGCAACGCCTCGGTGCGCGAGGACAACGGCGGCCGCCACCTCTGGAAGGCCCTGTCGCTCAGCATCGACGAACCCCGCTTCGAGCGGGCCTACCGCTGGTCCTGGACGCCGACGCGGGGCCACCCCGACGCCTGGGTGGACGCCCGCGTGCTGGAACTGGCCAACGATCGCCTGGCCAACCCTGGAGACTACGGCTACTCCGGCTGGACCGTCCTCCCGGACGGCCGCTACTATTGCGTCTTCCACCACGGCGGCGGCGACGAGCCCGGCTACCAGCCCGGACGTTCCAGCCGGGTGCGGGGCGTCTGGTTCGAGGATTCGGACTTCACCACCCCAAACTCCTGAGAGGTTTCATGAGCGCCCCAGCCCCCAAACGCAAAACCCTCGGCCAGATCGAAGTGATGCGCGTCGTGGCCGTCACGGGCATCTTCCTCTACCATCTTTGGTCCGACGTGCCGCGCGCGGGCGTGGAGAACCCCTTCGGACCGGCGCTGGGAGCCATCCTGAGCCAGGGCTGGATGGGCGTGATCCTCTTCAACATCGTCACGGGCTTCGTGCTCACCCTGCCCTTCGCCGGTCCCACCGGCAGGCCCGTGCCCTCCTACCTCCAGTTCCTGCGCCACCGCCTGCTGCGCATCTGCCCCAACTACTACCTGGGCCTGATCTTCTGGACCCTGGTGGCCGTCGTCGCGGGCAAGGCCGGGGCCAACCTGGCCAGCAGCTTCTTCCAGCACGTGATCTTCGTGCACACGCTCAATCCCTCGGTGTTTTTCGACATCGTGCCCGCCTATTGGTGGATGGGTCTCCTGGCGCAGTTCTACCTGGCCTATCCCCTGCTTTTCGGTCTCTTCCGCAAGGTGGGCCCCCACAAGGCGGCCCTGTGGCTGGTGGGCGGCTGCTTCGTCTTCTGGGCCGCCCTGGAGGCCCTGGCCCAGGCCATGCCCGGCTCGTTCTTCGCCATGTGCAACTACCTCTTCTACTTCAACCTGCCCTACCGCCTGGGCGAGTTCGCCATGGGCATGTACCTGGCCTGCCTCTGGCGCGACCCGGCGGCAAACCCGGTGCTCTCCCTGGGGCTCACTGCGGGCCAAGCCTTCAAGGGCAAGCGCCGCGCGGCCTGGATCGCCCTGATCGCCCTGACGATCTGTGGCCTGGCCTTCGGCGTGCCCAAGTTCGTGCTCCTGGCCACGCACCTCTACTGGCTGTCCTGCGTGCTCTGCGTGGGTCTCCTGTTCTTCTTCTCCGACACCATGGACCGCCTGGGCGTGTGGCCCCCCATCGCCAAGGTCGCGGCGGCTTCCTATAGCATCTACCTGATGCACCAGCCCATCCTGGCCTATTTCGGAACCTGGGTGATCCCGGCCATGGAGCCCTTCCCGGCCTTCATCTTCCTCACGGGCGTTTGCGGGCTGCTCACGTGGTGGGTCTCGGTGGTCATGGACCGCGTGGTGGCCGTGATCAACGACAAGATCGGCTAGCAAGGCGTGGGGGGGCGCATCCTGCCTCCCCCCCGGCCTGCCCTTTCAGGGGGTGCGCCACCCAGTGCTCTCCGGCTGACCGCCCCCCCCCCCCCCGTCCCTGATGGATGCCGCAAAACAAAAGACCCCGGTTCGCCGGGGTCTTCCGCTTTTTGGAAATCCTGCGCGCGGCTGTCGGGGTTCAGGCGGCCCGCACGGTTTGGCGCTCGCCGTAGGCGTCGCGCAACAGGCAGTCACGCACGCCGTAGGAGGAGACGGGACGCAGATGCCGGACCAGGGCGGCCTCCAGTTCCTGCGGGTCAGCGAACTCGCTTCCCTCCCCCAGGAAGGGCAGGAGCAGGGCGTACGCCCGCCCGGCATGACGACGCAGGGGCACCAGCACGTCCGAGGGTCGCGTGCGCAGGGGGTTCTCCCCGTGCAGGCAGGAGCGCCCGAACACCAGCAACTGGCGGCAGGACAAAAAACGCATGGGATAGACCAGACAACCTTCCTCGACGAGGAAGGGGCAGGCCCCTCCCGACCGGCCGTCCTCCATGGCGTCGGAGACCAGACGCAGGGCGTCCGGCCTTTGGCGCGCCAGGCTGCGCAGCGCCCCGGCCATCTCCACGGGGGTGGCCCGGGGCATCGTGGAGGCGCAGCAACCCGCGCACCCCATGCGGCAGGCCGGAAGCTCCCCCCTCAGCGCGGATTCCTCGCGCGCGGCCAGGCGCACGCCCGCGTCCATGAGGGCCTGGGCCTTGAGCAGGTGCGGCAGCCAGGGCGGAATGTCGGATCGCGGGCTGTAGGGCGTCGCCATGGTGTCCTCCGGGAAGGGACGGTTTGAACCTTTTTAGCATTTTCCGTACCAAAACACCCGACAGCGCCCCCGGCCGGTTCCCGAGGCTCTTTCGCGATTGCGAGCCGAATGGTCCCGCTCCACGGCCGTATCGCCCTTCAAAATGCTCCGAGAGGCACTTGTTGGGCCTCCCGGGTCGGACAGAAGGCCTCTCAATGGCTCATTTTTCCGCGCCGAACCAAAAATTTGTCGATTTATGGATTTCCCGTCTTTACTTTTTTTCGAGGCTTATTTACATTATTGAAAATGCAAACGGGGAAAGCGGGCAAGTCCCGCACGATGGGCCCCGAGGCTTCCGCACCACCCGGATCGGGTCCATGACGCGGACATCCCCACGCCCTCCACCCCGTTCACTGCATGAGCCGCCCGGCAACCGGCCCGGGAAGGCCTCCCAAGGGGGTGAAGCGACGCCAAAACGCGCGCGGCTCCCGGCGGAACGTCCGGCTGGCTGGCAACTGCTACAATTTTGTAGGACATGGCATCCCAAACCCCATGACGGAGAGCGCCCTATGAGTGGAATCCAGGCCCGCTTGAACGCCATCTCGGCCATCATCAACTACAAACCGGCTCACGACCACCTCAACTTCCACGACACCAAGCCCACCGACATCTTCGGAGCCAACGTCTTCAACGACAAGGTGATGAAGGAGCGTCTGCCCAAGGCCGTCTACAAGTCGCTCAAGAAGACCATCGCCTACGGCGAAAAGCTCGACGCCTCCGTTGCCGACATCGTGGCCAACGCCATGAAGGACTGGGCCATCGAAAAAGGCGCCACCCACTTCACCCACGTCTTCTACCCCCTCACCGGCCTGACCGCCGAAAAGCACGACGCCTTCCTGGTGCCCGACGGCGAAGGCGGCGCCCTGGCCGAATTCTCCGGCAAGATGCTCATCCAGGGCGAGCCCGACGCCTCCAGCTTCCCCTCCGGAGGCCTGCGCGCCACCTTCGAAGCCCGCGGCTACACCGCCTGGGACGTCACCAGCCCCGCCTACATCCTGGAAAACCCCAACGGCACCTTCCTGTGCATCCCCACCGCCTTCCTCTCCTGGACCGGCGAGGCCCTGGACAAGAAGACCCCCCTGCTGCGCTCCCTCCAGTCGCTCAACAAGCAGGCCAAGCGCGTGCTCAAGCTCTTCGGCGTGAACACCAAGCTGCCCGTGACCAGCTTCGCCGGCCCCGAGCAGGAATACTTCCTCATCGACCGCAACTTCGTCTTCTCCCGGCCCGACCTGCTCATCGCCGGTCGCTCGCTCTTCGGCGCGCCCTCGGCCAAGGGCCAGGAATTCGAGGACCAGTACTTCGGCGTGGTGCCCCGCCGCGTGCTCTCCTTCATGATGGAAGTGGAGCGTGAACTCTTCAAGCTGGGCATCCCCGTGAAGACCCGCCACAACGAAGTGGCCCCCAGCCAGTTCGAGATCGCCCCCATCTACGAGCAGGGCAACCTGGCCTGCGACCACAACCAGATGGTCATGACCACCCTGCGCTCCGTGGCCAAGCGCTACGGCATGATGTGCCTGCTGCACGAGAAGCCCTTCGCGGGCATCAACGGCTCCGGCAAGCACCTCAACTACTCCATCGGCAACGCCGAGCTGGGCAGCCTCTTCGATCCGGGCGACACCCCCCACGCCAACGCCCAGTTCCTGGTGTTCTGCGCCGCCGCCATCCGCGCCCTGCACAAGTACGGCGCCCTGCTGCGCGCCACCGTGGCCAGCGCCTCCAACGACCACCGCCTGGGCGCCAACGAGGCCCCCCCGGCCATCATGAGCGCCTACCTGGGCGAGCAGCTGGCCGACGTGTTCGAGCAGATCAAGAAGGGCGAGGTGAAGGGCTCCAAGACCAAGGGCGTCATGAACATCGGCGTGGACACCCTGCCCCCGCTGCCCATGGATCCGGGCGACCGCAACCGCACCAGCCCCTTCGCCTTCACCGGCAACCGCTTCGAGTTCCGCGCCGTGGGCTCCTCCCACTCCATCGCCGGTGCCCAAGTGGCCCTGAACGCCATGATGGCCGAGTCGCTGGACTACATCGCCACCGAGCTTGAAAAGCTGGGCAAGGTGAACAAGGGCCAGTTCAACGAAGGCGTGCAGAAGCTGCTCCAGAAGATCATGCAGGAGCACGACGCCGTCATCTTCAACGGCGACGGCTACTCCGAGGAATGGCACAAGGAAGCGGCCAAGCGCGGCCTGCCCAACATGAAGACCACCCCCGAGGCCCTGCCCGTGCTCACCACCAAGGAAGTGGTGGACCTCTTCACCAAGTACGGCATCTTCTCCGAGGCCGAACTCAAGAGCCGCCAGGAGATCTACCTGGAGCAGTACGTGAAGACCGTGACCACCGAGGCCAACTTGGTGATCCGCATGGCCCGCACGGTGATCTTCCCCGCCGCCATGCGCTACCAGGGCCAGCTGGCCGAAACCTGCGCCAGCCTCAAGGCCATCGGACACGACTTCAAGATGGCCACCCTGGAAGACGTGACCGCCAAGCTGCGCTCCCTGCAGGTCGAGGCCGACAAGCTGGAGAAGCTCCTGGCCCACGAGGGCGGCGACACCCTCTCCCACGCCAAGTTCATGTGCGAGAAGGTGCTGCCCGCCATGCTGGCCGTGCGCGGCTACGCCGACTCCCTGGAGTCCGTGGTTGCCGACGACCTCTGGCCCCTGCCCTCCTACCAGGAAATGCTCTTCATCCGCTAAGCGCGGCCGAAGAACCAAGGACGAAACGAGGCCGCTCCCGCAAGGGGGCGGCCTTCTGCTTGATGACAAACCCCGAGGCGGGGTTTGTGAGATACGCTTACGGGCGGCAAAGCCGCCCTGCTCCAGGCTGCGCTTCGCGCAGGGCTGCTGAAAAAGCCGCAAAGCCGACTTTATCAGCAGCCTCAAGGCCGCTCCCGCAAGGGGGCGGCCTTTTCCTTCTGCCGCGGCGTTACCCGGCAGCCGATCGCGGTCAGTCCCCGAGTCCCCGCACGGGCTTTTCTCCAGGCCGGAACAGCTCTCCACGCGGCTCCAGGCGCGACGGACGTCCGAAGCGCCAACAAAATACCCCGCCCCTCTAAAGTCCGGCCCCGGAGCAGCCGATAAGGTTTGCGAATAGGTTTATTACGCCCGAGGAATCAACGGCCGCACGGGCGTCAGGCGCAAAGGGGTGTCGTATGAAAGTGGCAGAAGGTCAGCTGGAGCTGTTGCAGGACATCGCCGAGTTTCTGCGCTACGACAAGTCCATGCCCAGCGAACTCATCCGCACCTACGTGGGCGAGATGGTCAAGGACCAGGCCGTGGCCCCGGACGTGCTCCAGAACACCGTGCACGTCACGCCAGACATCGACGGCGAGACGGGCAAGCTCGTCAAGTACAAGACCTGATCCCGCGCCCAGCGGGAATTGAATGGACGATGCCTAGCCTTTTCACCATGCCGGACTCCTGATCCCCCGCCACGCGGGGATTGAACGGCACCGTCGAAGTCCACGCGCAGCGGGGATTGAAGCCCCGGCCACGCCCGGCTACAAAGCCTCCATGAAAAGCTACCGCAAGGAACTCTGGTTCGAGGTCCCCGGCCGCCGGGCGTTCGTGAACATCACCCCCCAGGTGCGCCAGTGTCTGCGCGAGTCCGGCGTGCGCGAAGGGCTCGTGCTGGTGAACGCCATGCACATCACCAGTTCGGTGTTCGTCAACGACGACGAGTCCGGCCTGCACCACGATTACGAGGTCTGGCTGGAGAAACTGGCCCCCCACGCCCCCGTGGCGCAGTACCGCCACAACGTGGGCGAGGACAACGCCGACGCCCACATGAAACGCCAGATCATGGGCCGCGAGACCGTGGTGGCCGTCACCGCCGGCGAGTTGGACTTCGGCCCCTGGGAGCAAATCTTCTACGGCGAGTTCGACGGCGGACGCAGGAAGCGCGTACTGGTGAAGATCATCGGGGAATAGCGGCGCTGGCGTTCCCTCGCGCGGTCTCGCGGAGCCCTCCCGGGATCGAGGGCAGCAACGTCGGCGCTGCGCCGGGACGGCCCATTCGTCCGTCTCGGCCTCCGCGCCGCCGCCGTCCGGCGCGCCCCGGGGCCAAGCCCCGGCCCGGCGGCCGGAACGCGCGGCAACGCGCCCGGCCGCCACTCGGTCGTTTAGAGGCTCTTGTACTTCTCGGGAATCTTCAACTTGGGGTTGAGCTTCTTGGCCATGGCGAAGTCCTGCTTGGCCTGCTCGGGGTTGGGCGGGGACATGTTCATGGCGCAGATGCCCCGGTTGTAGTAGTAGCCCGCGGTGATGATGCTGGGCTGCGACTTCTCGATGGCCTTGCTGAAATCCTTGTAGGCTTCAGCATGCTTGCCCTGCATGGCCAGGGCCCGTCCGCGCTCGTAAAGGGCGTTCTGCAGATCCGGATTCAACTCCAGGGCCTTGTTGAAGTCCAGCACGGCCTCGTCGGTCTGTTTCTTGTTGGCCTTGCACGCGCCGCGATCGGCGTAGGCGTTGGCCAGGATGTCCTTGGGCGTCTTGGCGTTGTCGATCACCTTGGTGAAGGCCTCGATGGCCGCGTTCCATTTGCGGGCGTTCATCAGGTCCACGCCCTGGGCGTAAGTGGCGCTGATCATCTGGGCCTCGGTCAACTGCGCGGCCTTCTTGGCGGCCTGGGCCGGTTGCACGGAGACAGCCAGCAGAACGGCGAGGCTGGCCGCGAGCAGGAATCTGGGCATGGTGTCCTCCGATGGGTTTGGGGTGAAGGGGTTACACTGAATGATATGCCCCTTTCCACGCACGCCCGCAAGGACCGGATCGCTCCCTCCCCGTATCCGCGACGCCGGATGAACAATATTTCATGATCGTCGGCAGCGGCCCGCGCATTGACCGGCCCACGCCCTTGGCGTAGGCAGGGCTCGGCCCCGCAAGAAGGACTCGCCATGCCAAGCCCCCCCACCGCCAGACTCGCCGCAACGCCCGCCCAGGGGGGGCAGCGCGTGAACCTGTCCGGCCGCCTGGACGCCACGGGCGTCGCGGAACTCTGGAGCGACGCCCAGCGCCTGGCCTCCCGTCCCGGTCCCCGCCTGGAGGTGGACGCCTCGGGCGTGGACTACTGCGACGGCTCGGGCCTGGCGCTGCTCCTGGAGATGCGCCGCAAGGCCGAGGCCGCGGGCGCCTCGTTCCGGCTCTCGGGGCTGAACGCGCGTTTCCAGACCCTGTACGACGAGTTCTCCCCCGCCGACCTGGACGCCCCCCAGGCTGCCCGATCCCGCCCGGGGCTGCCCGAGGAGGTTGGGCGCAAGGCCATGATCCTCTTCGAGGACATCTTCGCCCTGGTGGCCTTCGTGGGCGAATTCGCCACGGCCCTGGCAGGCGCTGCCGCCAACCCCCGGCGCGTGCGCTGGCGCGACGCCCTGCGCGTGGCCGAGACCGCCGGGGCCGACGCCTTCCCCATCATCGTGCTCATCGGGTTCCTCATGGGGCTCATTATGAGCTTCCAGTCGGCCATGCCGCTCAAGCAGTTCGGGGCCGAGATCTTCGTGGCCAACCTGCTGGGCCTGTCGCTTCTGCGCGAACTGGGTCCGCTGGTCACGGCCATCATCCTTGCGGGGCGCTCCGGCTCGGCCTTCGCCGCCGAGATCGGCACCATGACCGTCAACGAGGAGATCAACGCACTGGTGACCATGGGGCTGGACCCCGTGCGCTTCCTGGTGGTCACGCGGGTGCTGGCGGCCATGGCAATGACGCCCCTGCTCACCATCTTCTTCAACCTGGCGGGGCTGGTGGGCGGCGCGCTGGTGATGCTCTCGCTGGGCTATCCGCTGGTGAGCTTCGTCAACCAGGTGCAGGCCTACGTGACCCTGGGGGACTTCGCCGGGGGCATGTTCAAGGCCCTCGTGTTCAGCCTGCTGGTGTGCGCCATCGGCTGCCAGCGGGGCCTGCGCACGCGCGGCGGGGCCAGCTCCGTGGGCGCGGCCACCACCAGCGCGGTGGTCTCGGGCATCATCCTCATCGCCGTGGCGGACGGAGTGTTCGCCGTGGTCTTCTACGTGATGGGCTGGTGATGGCCGTCTGCCTGGAAGTCGAGAACCTCACCCTGGGCTACGGCGACACCGTGGTGCTCAAGGACCTGACCTTCAGCGTGGAACAGGGCGAAGTGTTCGTGATCCTTGGCGGTTCGGGGTGCGGCAAGTCCACGCTGCTCAAGCACCTGATCGGGCTCTACCCGCCCATGTCCGGCAGCATCCTGATCCACGGGCGCGACATCGCCAGGGCCCAGGGGCGGGAGCGCCGCGAGATATTGCGATCCTTCGGGGTGATGTACCAGTCCGGGGCGCTCTTCGGCTCGCTCTCGCTGCTGGAGAACGTCTGCCTGCCCCTGGAGGAATTCACGCGACTGCCGCGCGATGCCCGCGAGGCCGTGGCGCGCATGAAGCTCAAGCAGGTGGGCCTGGCCGGCTCCGAGGCCAAGCTGCCCTCGGAGCTCTCGGGCGGCATGCAGAAGCGTGCGGCCATCGCCCGCGCCATGGCCCTGGACCCGGGCATCCTCTTCCTGGACGAGCCCCAGGCCGGCCTGGACCCCGTCACCTCGGCGGGGCTGGACGAGCTCATCTTGACCCTCTCGGCCAACATGGGCATCACCTTCATCATCGTCAGCCACGAGCTGGCCAGCATCTTCGCCATCGCGAGCCGTGCCGTGATGCTCGACGGGGCTTCCAAGGGCGTCATCGCCATGGGCAATCCCGCCGAGCTGCGCGACCGCGCCGCGAACCCCAAGGTGCGCCAGTTCTTCAACCGGGAGGCTCAGGCAAGACCATGAGCGCGCGCGCCAACTACTTCAAGCTGGGCCTTTTCATCCTGAGCGCCTCCGCGCTCACGGTGTTGGCCCTGGTGTTCTTCGGGCTGGGCTCCCTGCGCAAGGACAAGATCATGCTGGAGAGCTACTTCGACGAGTCCGTGCAGGGGCTCGACGTGGGCTCCCCCCTCAAGTTCAAGGGCGTGAAGATCGGCTCGGTGGAACGCATCCGCTTCGTCTTCAACAAATACCACGACATCAAGGACATCCCCTTCCGCTACGTGCTCGTGGAAATGAGCCTGGACCGCGAATCCGCCCTGGCCATCAAAACCCGCGAGGACCTGCGCGAGGCCATCCGCCGCGAGGTGGAAAACGGCCTGCGCGTGCGCATCGCGCCCCAGGGCGTCACGGGGACGGGCTACCTGGAGATGGACTACGTAAACCCCCGGACCAACACCCCCCTGCCCATCGACTGGACCCCGGATTACTACTACGTGCCCTCCTCCCCCTCCACCATGGCCCGCCTGGAGGAGACCTTCGAGAACTTCTCCAAGCTCATCCGCAAGATCGAGGAGGCCGGTGTGGACACTGCCGTGGGCAACCTCAACGGTCTGCTGGTGGGCCTGCGCGACGCCGTGAAGGAGGCCCACGTGGGCGAACTCTCCGCCAACGTGGACAGCCTCATCACCGACCTGCGCAAGACCAACGACCACCTCCAGCACCTCATGGGCAGCCGCGAGTCCAAGGAGGCCCTCTCCCACCTGCGCGAGGCCCTGGCCAACATCAAGGTCTCCACGGACAACCTGCCCCAGGCCATCGCCGATCTGCGCAAGCTCCTGCGCGAGGCCAGCACCATCCTGGCCAGCCAGCGCGACGAGGTGCAAGGGCTGCTCCAGCAGGGACGCCAGGCCTTCGAGAACCTCAACGACCTCACCGGCGACGCCAAGCGCAACCCCTCCCGGCTGTTCTTCGGCGCGCCCCCGTCCAAAACCAACCCGGAGAAGACCAAATGAACCGGTCAGCCGCCCCGCTCCACCGCGCCCCGACCCGCGCCCGCCGCCCGGAAGGTCCGGCAGCCCGCCTCCGGCTCGCGAGCGCCCACAGCCCACGGACGCCAGGCGCCCGGCGGCTGCCGGGACTGCCCGCCCTGGCCGCGCTCTGCCTGGCCCTGGCCTGCCTGGCCGCCGGGTGCGCCACGCCGCTCAACCGCCCCGCCCCGGAGCGCAGGCTCTTCAACATCACGGCCGTGCGGGCCGAGGCCGCCGCCCCGGCCCGGGACAAGAGCGTGCTCAAAGTGCGCCCGCTCCAGGTGAGCCCGGCCTACCAGGGCAAGGAGATGGTCTACAGGCTGGACGAGGTGAGCTTCGAGGCCGATTACTACCACGCCTTCTTCGTGCAGCCCGCCCTGAACCTGACCCAGCAGACCGAGCAGTGGATGGGCCGCGCGGGGCTCTTCGGCAACGTGGTGGACTCCACCAGCCAGGTGCAGGACACCCACCTGCTGGAAGGCATGGTCAACGCCCTCTACGGCGACTTCCGCGACCGCGCCGCGCCCAAGGCCGTGCTGGAGATCCAGTTCTTCCTGCTGAAGAACCAGAACGAGCGCTACCAGGTGGCCTTCTCGAAAAGCTATCGCAAGGAAGTGCCCATCCCCGCCAACTTCAAGGACGCCTCAGGCCTGGCAGAGGGCTACAACCAGGCCCTGGCCCAGGTGCTGGGCGAACTGGAGGTTGACCTGAAGGGCGCGAAGTAGACCGGCAGGAAGCCCCCCCTCAGGGCAGGATGGCGAACACCCGCGCCGGGAACCCTGAGCCGTCCCTGGGCTTGGGGAACGTCGCCACCACCAGCGCGCCGGACTCCGGGACCTGATCCAGGTTGGCCAGCAGTTCGATCTGGTAGCGGTCCCTCCCTAGCACGTAGGCCTCCAGGGAATAGTCGTCGCGCGAGGTGGCGAGGCCCGGGTCGGTGTCCGTGGTCTCGTGGCCCGAGGCGGTGATCTCCCGGACTTCGTAGAGGAATTCCAGCACCTCCAGGCTCCAGCCGGGAGTATGGGACACGCCCGCCTCGTCCTTGTTCTGCATGGCCGCCGCGTCCGGCCAGCGCCTGGACCAGTCCGTGCGCAGCGCCACGAACGCCCCCCGCGGGATCTCGCCGTTGCGGCTCTCCCAGGCCCGCACGTCGTCCAGGGTGACCACGTAGTCCGGGTCGGCGGCCACGGCCTCGTGCACGTCGAGCACCACCAGGGGGAGGATCATCTCCTTCACGTCGATCTGGTCCACGGTGCGCAGGCCCTGCACGAAGTGCGCGGGCGGGTCCACGTGGGTGCCCCACTGGCCGGGCAGGGAATAGCGCTGCGCGAAGAAGCCGCTGCCCAGGGACCCGACGCCCGGATCGTACCCGTAGAGAACCTCCCGCCGCTCGTCGGGGAAGCCCTTCCAGTGCGGAATGCCCGGCCCGAAGGCGTGGGTGAGGTCCACGAAGCGCTTTGCGCTGATCACCCTCCAGGCGTCCTGGAGCGATTCCACCTCCGCTGCCGGGCTGACGGGCGCGGAGGCCAGGACCAGCCCCGCCGCCAGCATCAACCCCGCCCAGACGATCTTCCCGCGTCGCATGGCTCCCCCGCGCGTCCCGTGCGTTCACCCCGTCCCGCGGCCGTTCCGTCCGGCCCGCCGTCCGGGCGTTTGCTCATCCCCAGAAGCGCAGCACGTCCTCCACGGACTCGCGCGCCTTGAGCACTTCCACGCCGTCCGCCTCCACGCCCAGCGCCTTGGGAGCCTGGCGGCTGTTGTAGCGCGACCACATGGAGAGCGTGTAGGCCCCGGCGTCGCGCACGACGAGCCAGTCGCCCGGGGCCATATCCGGCAGTTCCCTCCCGCGCGCGAGGAAATCCCCCGCGAAGCACAGCGGCCCGGCCACGTTCCAGGGCGAGCGCGACCCCTGCTTGGGCGTTCCGTCCGGAGCGGCCACCGCCAGCTCGTGCCGCCAGGTGTCGGGCAGGTAGCAGGGCCGCAGGAACATGTCCGCCCCCAGGTGGACCACCGCCGTGCGCTGTCCGGCCTGCTCCTTCACATACTCCACCCGCGCCGCCGCGAAGCCCTGGCCCGCGAACATCCAGCGCCCGAACTCCGTGAACGCGCGCATGGGGCCATCCCACAGTTCAGGGCACTCCCGGCGCAGGGCCGTGGCATAGTCCTCCATGGAGGGCGCGGGGCTCGAAGGGCCGTAGCTCACGGGCAGGCCGCCGCCGATGTCCAGGCGCAGGACGCGCCGCTCGCCGCAGGCCCGGTCGATCTCCCGGCCAAGATCCAGGAGCGCCCGCGCCCCGGCCGTGAAGAGCCCTATGCCGCAGCCCTGGGAGCCCACGTGCATGTGCAGCCCCCGCAGCCAGGGCCGTTTCTGGAAGGCCCGCACGATCTCCCCGCGTTTTTCCAGGGGCTCCCCGAACTTCGAATACTGCCCGGCCACGCTGGTGGCCGCGATGCTCCCCTCGCCCACCTGCGGATTCACGCGCAGCCCCAGGCTCGCGGCGGGGGAGCTCCCGGCGTCAAGGGCGTCCATGCGTTCAAGCTCCTGGAAGTTGTCGGCGTTGAGGTGCACGCCCAGGGCCAGGGCCTGCCGCAACTCGGGGAGGGTCTTGGCCGGGGAGTCGAAGACCACGCGCTCCGGGGGGCACCCGGCGCGCAGGGAAAGATGCAGCTCCGGCCCGGAGGCGGCTTCGAGCCCCGCACCGGCGCGGCACAGGCGGGCCAGCAGCGCCCGCAGGGGCGCGGCCTTCACGGCGGCGGCGTGCAGGGTCCCGGCGGGAAAGAGGCGGTTCAGTTCGGCCAGGCGGGCGTCCAGGCCTTCCAGGTCGTAGACGATGACGGCGGTGTCGTCCTCATCGAGCTGGCCCCGTGAGAGGGCCAGGGCAAGGGCGCGAAAGGGCCATGCGGCGCGGTGCTCGGGGGAAGGGGTCACGGGTCCTCCGGAAAGGCGGGGCGGACAGGGGACGGGCGGCTCAGACGGGGAGTCTCTGGTCGGTCTCGAAGCTGAAACGTCCCGATTCCAGCAGGTCCACGCAGGCGTCCACGCAGGCGGGGTCGTAGAGCACGCCCCGGTTCTTGCGGATCTCGGCAAGGGCGCGCTCCAGGCCCAGGGCGGCGCGGTAGGGCCGGTGGGAGCTCATGGCCTCCACCACGTCGGCCACGGAGAGTATCTTGGATTCCTCCAGGATCTGGCCGTCGGAGAGTCCGCCGGGGTAGCCGGTGCCGTCGATACGTTCGTGGTGTTCAAGCACCATGCGGGCCACGGGCCAGGGGAAGGGCACGTCCTTGAGGATGTCGAAGCCGACCTCGGAGTGGGTCTTGATGAGGCCCATCTCAATGGAGTTGAGGCGCGAAGGCTTGGCCAGAATCTCGGCCGGGATGTAAATCTTGCCGATGTCGTGCAGAAGCCCCGCCACGCGCAGGCCTTCGCTGCGTTCCTCGTCCAGGCCCAGGGAATGGGCCATGGCGCAGGCCAGGGCGGCCACGCGCTGCTGGTGCCCGGCGGTGTAGGGGTCGCGCTTTTCGGCGGTGACGGCCAGCGCGCCCACGGTGGCCTCCAGGGTGACGCGCAGGCGGTCAAGGGAGTCGCGCAGCTCGCGCTCGTTGCGCACCTGCTCGGAGATGTCGCGGAAGACCAGCACCGACCCCATGTCCTTGCCCCAGTCGTCGATGATGGGCGAGAGGTGGATCTCCACCGGAATCTCGCCGCCGTCAGCGGCCCGGAGCAGGTGCTTGTCCGGCCCGGCGTCGTCCATGGGCCGCGTGCGTTTCCAGAAGGCGTCCTGGAGGGACAGTTCGCGGGCCGCGTCCTGGACCAGGCCCAGGGAGCGCTCGGCCACGGGATTGAGGAAGCGGATGAGCCCGTCGGACCCGGCCGTGACCACGGCCTCGCCCAGGTTGCGCAGGGTGGTGGCCAGCCAGCGCTCGGAGAGGCGCATGGTCCTCTCGGCGTCGAACTTGTAGAGGGCCATCTCGATGGTGGTCTGGAGTTCGCGGTCCTCGAAGGGCTTGATGATGTAGCCGAAGGGGTTGGTGATCTTGGCCCGGTCCAGGGTCTGCTTGTCGGCGTAGGCCGTGAGGTAGACCACGGGCAGGCCGAAGCCTTCGTTGATCTCCCCGGCGGCCTCGATGCCGTCCATGGCCCCTTCGAGCATGATGTCCATCAGCACCAGGTCGGGCTTGAGCCTGCCCACCAGGGCCACGGCTTCCTCGCCGGTGGCGCAGGAACCGGCCACTTCGTAGCCCATGCGCTTGAGGCGGCTCTTGATGTCCAGGGCCACGATGGCCTCGTCCTCGACCACGAGGATTTTGCGTGCGCTCACCTTGCCTCCCTGGCCAAGAGGTTCGCCAAGGCCTCGGCCAGCCGGGGGTGGCGGAAAACATAGCCGCTCTCCATGAGCCTTTTCGGGAAGGCCCGGCAGCCGCCAAGAAGCAGTTCCTCGGCCATCTCGCCAAAGGCCAGGCGCAGCGCGGCGGCCGGGGCGGCCAGTCCGCAGGGCCTGCCCAGGGCGCGGCCCAGGGCCTGGCAGAAGTCGCGGTTGGCGGCGCTCTCGGGGGCGCAGAGATTGAACGGCCCCGAGAGGTCCTCGCGCTCCAGAAGAAAGACCATGGCCTCGACCTGGTCGCGCAGGTGTATCCATGGAAAGGCCTGGCGGCCGTGCCCCAGGGGGCCGCCCATGTAATAGCGGAAGGGCGGAAGCATCTTCTCGAACACCCCGCCGCCGCGACCCAGCACGAGTCCCGTGCGCGCCACCACGCGGCGCACGCCCAAAGATTCCACGGGCCGGGAGGAGGCCTCCCACTGCAGGCACACGTCGGCCAGGAAGCCCCGGCCCGGGGGGGAAGATTCGTCCACGGGGTCGTCGCCCGTGTCTCCGTAGAAGCCCACGGCCGAGGCCTGGAGCAGCACCGCCGGACGCACGGCGGCCTGGGTGGCCGCGCGGACCATGGCCTGGCCCGCGAACACTCGGCTCTCCACGATGGCCTGCTTGCGCCGGCTGGTCCAGCGGCCGTCCGCGATGGACTCCCCGGCCAGGTTGACCAGGGCGTAGGCGCCGTCGGCCAGATGCCCCCAGCCGTCGGCGGTGCGGCCGTCCCAGGCGGCGAAGGCGGGGCGCGCGCCGTCGGGGTCCGCGCCGGGGGCGCGGGGCTTGCCGCGCGTGAGGGCCGTCACGCGCCATCCCCTCGCCAGCAGGGCGCGGCACAGCGCCCGGCCGATGAAGCCGCCGCCGCCGGCCACGACGACGTGGCGGCCGTTGCCGTTCACAGGTGTCTCCGCATGGTGGGGAAAATAGGAGGAAGCAGAAGCGCGGTCAATAGGAGAAATCGAGCTGGTAGGTGACCGGTCCCACGGGATCGAACCCCCAGAAGAAAAGCGCGCCCTGGAGCCAGTCGCCGACGTCCTGGCGCACCATGCGGATCTCCAGGGTCACGGCGTAGGCCTTGCCGCGCTCCAGCACGCTCCACGCGCCCAGGTCGATGGAAAGCTTGTTCCAGGCCTCGCGCATCAAAAGGCCCAGGTCGCGGCCGCGCACGCGCTCCTCGCCGCCCCTGTGCAGCACCACCTCGTAGGGGCCGCCGTCGTGCAGGATCAGGGGGGAGAGCAGCGTGGCCTGGGCCACTTCGCGGTTCCAGAGATAGTCCCGCTTGAGCGAAAGCCGTGCCTTGCACTCCAGGGCCAGCACCTGCCCCTGGCGCAGGGCCTGGTCCACGGCCTCCACGAGCTTGGGGTCGCGCACGTCCACGCCGAAGCGCAGCTTGGCCCGGCCGCCCTGGTTGTCCAGGACCATGTTGGCCAGGCCCAGACGCTGCGCGCGCACCTCTCCCGGCGAGACCGCCAGGGCGGCCACGAGCACGAGGAGCAGAAAGGCGGCGGCGCGGTGCATGAAGATTCCTTGGTCTTTTCGCCCATTCGGGGCCTACCTCAATGCCGGGGGCTTTGACAACTGCCAATCCCGAGGCTATCCTACCCCGTCCATGCATCGAGTGCGACTCGTCTTCGTGGGCGACCTCAAGGCCCGCTGGGCCCAGGAGGCCTGCCGACACTACCAGGAAGCCCTGGCGCGCTTCGTGCGCGTGGAGACTGCCGTGGTGCGAGACGCCCGCGAATCCCGCGACGTGCCCGCCCGGTTGCGCAAGGAAGGACAGGCCCTCCTGGCGGCCTTGGGGCCAAGGGAACGCGTGGTGGGTCTGGAGATCGAGGGCGAAGCCCCCGGTTCCGAGGGTCTGGCGCGCCAGCTGGGCCGCTGGCTGGACGATCCGGGCCGGATGCCCTGCTTCGTGGTGGGCGGCCCCTACGGTTTCGGCGTCGAGGCGCGCGCCCGCTTCGACCACCGCCTGAGCCTGGGGCCTTGCACGCTGCCGCACGAACTGGCCCGGGTGGTTCTTCTGGAGCAGTTGTACCGGGCCATGAGCATCCTCGCCGGGCATCCCTACCACCACGGTTGACCCGGCGCATTCTCCGCGCTCGACTTTTTGCGCGGAACATGATTTCTAGCGCCCCACGGCGCTTCGACGCGGCCGGGGACTGCATGCCGTATACGCCTCAAGTGGAGACCAAATGGCCTTTCCTTCCCTTTCAATCGGCGACCTCAAGGTCAAAACCCCCATCATCCAGGGCGGAATGGGCGTGGGCATCTCACTGTCCGGCCTGGCATCCGCCGTGGCCGCTGCCGGGGGCATCGGCGTCATCGCGGCGGCGGGCATCGGCATGGGCCGTCCAGGCTACGCCACGGACTTCGTGCGCACCAACAACGATGCCCTGCGCGACGAAATCCGCGCCGCGCGCGCCAAATCCGACGGCCCCCTGGGCGTGAACATCATGGTGGCCCTCACCAACTACGCGGAACTCGTCTCCACGGCGATGCGCGAGGGCGTTGAGGCCGTGATCTCCGGAGCGGGCCTGCCCCTGGACATGCCCTCGCTCCTGCCCGAGGGCTGCCGCACCAAGCTCATCCCCATCGTCTCCTCGGCCCGGGCCGCGGCGATCCTGTGCCGCAAGTGGCTTTCGCGCTTCGGGCGCACCCCGGACGCCTTCGTGGTGGAAGGGCCCATGGCGGGAGGACACCTGGGTTTCAAACCCGAAGACATCCTCGACTCCGGCCACTCCCTGGAGACCGTGGTCCCCCAGGTGATCGAGGCCGTTGGGGCCTATCGCGGTCCCGACGGCAAGCCCATCCCGGTAATCGCCGCCGGCGGCGTGTACACCGGGGCGGACATCCTCAAGTATCTGCGCATGGGCGCGGCGGGCGTCCAGATGGGCACCCGCTTCGTGGCCACCGACGAATGCGACGCCGACATGGCCTTCAAGCAGACCTACATCGACGCGCGCGAGGAAGACATCGCCATCATCAAGAGCCCCGTGGGCCTGCCCGGGCGCGCCATCATCAACAACTTCATCCGCGCCGTGCAGCGCGGCGAGAAGATCCCCAAGGTCTGCCCCTTCAACTGCACCCACAACTGCGACGGCACCACCGCGCCCTACTGCATCATGCTGGCGCTCATGAACGCCAAGAAGGGGCTTTTGGACCACGGCTTCGCCTTTGCCGGGCAGAACGCCTGGCGCGTGCAGGAGATCGTCTCCGTGAAGCGCCTCATGGAATCCCTGGAGGCCGAGTACGACGCGGCCGTGGCCGCCGGGGCCTAGCCCCGATCCCGACGCCATGGCCCTGCTCGACGCCCAGTACCTCGCCAGGCTGGAGGACTACTTCGCCTCCGGCGATCTGCAGTTCGATTTCGACAACGCCGACGAAGAGAAACGCGGCGAAATCCTCGATTTCCTCGAAAAGCTCATGGACCTGGCCGACCAGGCCGACGCCCTGGCCACCAAGCTCATCTTCCGGGATCAGCTGGAGGCCATGCTCGGGGAGAACACCCAGAAATAGCCCGTCCCGCCGGTCCGGTGATACTCCCGGACCAGGGCCGGACCGTACCCGGCCGGGGAATCGCCCCCTGGTTCGGGATCGTTGGCGAACACCACCGCCAAGGGCGCGCGCGCGCCGCCCTCCGCCCCCTTGCGTCCGTATCCCGCGGCAAGCTCCAGGAAATCCCGCCAGGGCATGAAGGCCCGCGAGAGGCAAAGGTCCGCCTCGCGGCGCAGGGCCTCGGCGCGGCCCTCGAACACCTCGGTCTCCTTCAGGCGCAGCATGGCCGTGCACTGGCGCAAAAAACCCGCCCGCTTGGCCCGGGGCTCTACCAGCACGTAGCGCCCCGCGCCCCAGAACAGGCGCAGCGGTATCCCCGGGATGCCCGCGCCAGCCCCGAAATCCAGGCTCACGGGGTCGGCGGGCAGCGCGCCCGAGGCCTGGAGGTCCGCCAGCAGGTCCGCCAGCCACCAGCTGTCGGCCGCCAGCTCCGTGAGCATCTCCGGCCAGCGGCGCGGCCCCACGAGGTTGGTCCGGGCGTTCCATGTCTGCAACAGGCCCAGGTAGGCGGCAAGCCCGCCGGCCTGTCCGGAGTCCAGTTCACGGCCCAGGGAACGGGCCAGTTCCGCCGTGCGGGCGGCATCGGGCAGGTCGTCTCGCATGAGCGGGGTATGGCCCAAGAATTGACGCCCGTCAAAGGATGCTCTACCAACCCAGGCGGAACCGATCTCACCCCGCAAGGAGCCTTCACACGTGACCGTCATCACTCCCGCCCAGGCCGTGCTCTTCCCCGGCCAGGGCTCCCAGGAAAAGGGCATGGGGCGCGGCCTGGCCGAGGCCGTCCAGGACGCCATGGACCTCTGGAAGCTGGCCGAAAAGGCCTCCGGCCTGCCGCTTCGCGAAATCTACTGGGACGGCGACGACGCCGCCATGGCCGACACCCGCAACCTCCAGCCCGCTATGACTGCCGTCACCCTCGGCTGCTGGCTGGCCGTGCGGGGCAAGCTGGCCCCCGCGGGCTTCGCCGGACACAGCCTGGGCGAATACGCCGCCCTGGCCGCCTCGGGCGCGCTCCCCGTGGAGCAGGTCCTGGAACTCACCAGCCTGCGCGGACGCCTCATGGCCGAGGCCGGCGGCTCGGACGGGGCCATGGCTGCGGTGCTCAAGGTGTCGCTGGAAGGCGTCGAGGACATCGTGGCCCGCGCCGCCCAGGCCACCGGGCGCACCCTGATCGTGGCCAACTACAACACCCCCGGCCAGTACGTGATCTCCGGCCACCGCGAGGCCGTGGACCAGGCCGCCGGGCTGTGCAAGGAGGCCAAGGGACGCGCCGTGCCCCTGGCCGTGAGCGGGGCCTTCCACTCGCCCCTCATGGCCGAGGCTGCCGCCGAACTGGAGAAGGTGCTCGCCAAGGCCGACTGGCGCACCCCATCGGCCCCGGTGTTCGCCAACGTCACGGGCCTGGGCGAGTCCAATCCCGAAAAGCTCCGGGAGCTCCTGGCCCGCCAGATGACCTCCTCCGTGCGCTGGATCGACACCATGACCGCCCTCTACGAGGCCGGGGCGCGCACCTTCGTGGAACTTGGCCCCAAGGGCGTGCTCACCAAGATGGTCAAGCCCTGCCTGGAGGGCCGCGAGGACGCCCAGGCCGTGAACCTGGCCACCCGCGAGGCCCTGGAAGGCTTCACCCTGCCTTAGGGCCGGGTGACCGTACCGTCGGACAACGGACGGGACCGTACCCGTCCAGGACTTTTCCGGCCGCGCCCTGCGCGGCCGAACGCATCGTGAAAGGACCGTTATGCGCGCGCTCACCCATCTCAGGGGCCTTCTGGAGGCCATCCTCGCCCGCAAGGGCGCCCAGTGGCCGGACAAGGCCACCATCGAACCGCCCAAGGACAAGCAGTTCGGCGACATGGCCTGCAACGTGGCCATGCTAACGGCCGGAAAGCTGGGCAAGAAGCCCCGCGACCTGGCCTTGGAGCTGCGCGAAGAGCTCCTGGCCATGGACCCGGGGCTGGCCAAGGTGGACGTGGCCGGGCCGGGCTTTTTGAACGTCACCTTCGCGCCCTCTTTCTGGCAGAAGACCGTGGAGGACGTGCTGGAGCTGCGCCACTGCTACGGCAAGTTCAACCTGGGGCGCGGGCGTAAGGTGCAGGTGGAGTTCGTCTCGGCCAACCCCACCGGCCCCCTGCACATCGGCCACGGGCGCGGCGCGGCCGTGGGCGATGCCTTGGCGCGCATCCTGCGCGCCATGGATTTCGAGGTCTCCACCGAATACTACATCAACGACGCGGGCCGCCAGATGCGCCTGCTGGGCCGCTCCATCTGGGTGCGCCTGCTGGAGCTGCTGGGCCGCCCCGTGGATTACCCCGAAGATTGGTACAAGGGCGAATACATCATCGAGCTGGCCCGTGAGCTGCACACCCTCCACGGCAAGGCCCTGGCCGACGGCGACCCCGAGGCCGGGCAGGACGTGTGCTACGACTACGGCATGAAGTCCATCCTCGAGGGCATCCAGAAGGACCTCTCGGACTTCCGCGTGGAGCACCAGGTGTGGTTCTCCGAGAAATCGCTGGTGGCGGCAGGCAAGGTGGAGAAGACCCTGGACGCCCTCAAGACCTCGGGCCTGGCCTACGAGAAGGACGGCGCGCTCTGGATGGGCACCTCCCAGTTCGGCGACGACAAGGACCGCGTGCTGCGCAAGTCCACGGGGGAACTCACCTACTTCGCCTCCGACATCGCCTACCACGCCGACAAGTTCGCCCGGGGCTTCCACACCGTGGTGGACATCTGGGGCGCGGACCATCACGGCTACGTGCCGCGCATGAAGGCCGCCGTGCAAGCCCTCGGCCGCGACCCGGAAGACCTCAAGGTGATCCTGGTGCAGCTGGTGAACCTCCTGCGCGGCGGCGAACAGATCGCCATGAGCACGCGCGCCGGACAGTTCGAGACCCTCTCGGACGTCTGCAAGGAAGTTGGCGTGGACGCCGCGCGCTTCATGTTCCTCTCGCGAAAGTCCGACAGCCACCTGGATTTCGACCTGGAACTGGTGAAGCAGCAGACCATGGACAACCCGGTCTACTACGTGCAGTACGCCCACGCCCGCGTCTGCTCGCTCTTCGCCAAGGCCGCCGAACGCGGCGTGAGCCTCCCGGATGCGCCCGGCACGGTTCTTTCGCGCCTGGACACCCCCGAAGACCTTGACCTCATGCGCCTCCTGGAGCAGTATCCCGATACGCTGGCCTCGGCCGCGTCCAGCATGAGCCCCCATGTGCTGAGCTTCTACCTGCGGGAGCTGGCCGGTCTGCTGCACCGCTACTACTCGGCGCACCCCGTGCTGACCGCGCCGGACCAGGACACCGTGCTGGCCCGGATGTTCCTCCTGGAGGCGGTGCGTGAGGTGGTGCACAACGGCCTGGATCTCCTGGGCGTAAGCGCCCCGGACAAAATGTAGCGGGAGGAACGCATGAAGGTCGTGGACCGCTTCAACACCTCCAAGGAGCCCAAGGGCGGCCCCCGCAAGTTCACCTTCGAATTCTCCGGCGCGGGGCTCGTCTCCGTGCTGGTGGTTACCGTTCTGGGCATCGTGTGGGTGTTCATCCTGGGGGTGCTGGTGGGCCGGGGCATGAAGCCGGAGGCCGTGGTGCCGCAGATGGCCCAGATCATCACGCCCACGCCGGCCCCCGCCCAGCAGGAGGCCAAAGACCCGCCCTCGGTGCTCAAGGCCGAGGATCTTCAGTTCCCCGACACCCTCCAGGGCAGGAAACCGCCAGAGACCGTCACCGTGGACTCCGGCAAGAAGGACGCGGCCCAGCCGGGCCCGCAGGCCCAGCCTCCGGTCCCCGCACCTCCCGTGGCGTCCCTGGCTGGCGGCGGCGGCCCCACCTCCACCCTGGAGAAGACCCCCGGCCCCGTGCCCAAGGGCCAGGTGCCCACGGCCCCGGCGCAGCCCGACAAGAAGGCCGTGGACCCCAAGACGGCCCCATCCGCCAAGGACCAGAAGGACGCCAAAAAGGACCCCAAGGACCAGAAGGAGACCAAGGAGAAGTCCTACCGCGTCACCTACCAGCTGGCGGCTTTCGACAAGAAGTCCCAGGCGGAGGAGGAGGCGGAAAAGCTCAAGAAGAAAGGGCTTTCCACGTCCGTGGAGGAGGCCGCGGTGGGCGGCAAACCCTTGTACCGGGTGTTGGCGCGCATCAAGGGCACGGAGGCGGAGATCGAGCAAGTGCTTGAGAAAGCTAAGGCAAAAAAGCCTATACTTCGCGATAAAAAATCTTTATGAGACGTTTCCCCTGCCAAGGCGGGGAGGCTCTCCCACGGAGGACTCGAATGTTCGGACAAACGTTCGTCCCGACCAAGGCCTTTTTCACCCGGGGCATTGGCCGTCACAAGAATAAGCTGCAATCCTTCGAGCTGGCTCTTCGCGATGCCGGCATCGAAAAGCTCAACCTCGTGTACGTGTCCAGCATCTACCCGCCCAACTGCACCCTTTTGACCGTGGAAGAGGGCTCGACGCTCCTGAACCCCGGGCAGATCACCTTCTGCGTCATGGCGCGCAACGCCACCGACGAGAAGGGACGCCTCGTGGGCTCGGCCGTGGGCATGGCCTTCCCCGGCAGCAAGGACAACTACGGCTACATCTCGGAGCACACCGCCTTCGGCAAGGACGAGAAGGAGATCGGGGACTTCGCGGAAGACCTGGCCTCCACCATGCTCGCCACCACCCTGGGCATCGACTTCGACCCCGAGACCGCCTACGACGAGCGCCGCGAGATCTACCTGATGTCGGGCAAGATCATCGAGTCCAAGTCGCTCCCGAGCGTCACCCAGGGCGTCGCCGGCATGTGGACCACCACCATCTCCGCCGTGGTCTTCCTGCCCTAGCGGACAACCCGACGGACCGCGTTGAAACGAAAAGCCCCGCGCGAGCGGGGCTTTTTGCGTTGGGCCGGTCGGGCTGCCCCGCCAGGCTGGCACGCCGCGACCGACTTGCCGTACGCGAAGAGTGATCCCGCGCTCGCGCGCCGAGGCTCACCCCGCAGCCGCCATCAGGCGGACTTGTCGTACGCGACGATGCTCTCCAAGTCCCCCGCGTCGCGACGGGCCATATCCAGTTCGTAGGCTTTCTGGAGGTTGAGCCACAGCTCCGGGCCGGCGCCGAAGAAGCGCCCCAGGCGCAACGCCGTGTCGGCAGTCACGCCCCGTCGCCCGCCCACGATCTGGGACACTCGGTTGGCCGGCACGTGAAGGGCCTTGGCCAACTGGTTGGCCGAAAAACCTATGAACGACAGCTCGTCGGCCAGGATTTCCCCCGGATGGATGGGGTCGCGCATGTTCGAAGTCTCCCTCGCCGTCTAGTGATAGTCAACAATTTCCACTTCGTAGGGGCCGTTGTCGCCCCACAGGAAGCAGATCCTCCATTGCATGTTCACGGCGATGCTGTATTGGCCTTTCCTGTCGCCGCCGAGGGCCTCGAATCGGTTGCTCGGCAGCATGCGCAGCGCATCGCGGGTGTCCGCCGCATCCAGGATGCGCAGCCGCCTCTCGGCCTGGCGCTGGAAGGCGCGAAACCGCTTGTCGCAGCGGCCTTCGTTCGCGATCTGGGCTGTCAGACGGCACTTGAAGCCCTGGATCAGGCGTAGTGGATCGATCGTGTTACGCTGGACGTCAACCGTACAAGCCTCATCCATTTCAACCACTCGTTCCCGGACCCCATGCGACATTCTGATTCTCCCCCCGACTCCGCCTCCGCGCCGCCCCCCTCCCCCACACAGCGCTCCGGCCGCTGGCGCGCCCCCTGGCCCGAGGAGGACCGCTCCTTCCTGGACCTTTTGCGCTGGGGCCTCTCTCGCAGGCCCGCGCCATGGCCCGTGAAGCTGCCCGTCGCACCGTGCGCTCCGCCGCCGGAGCGCGTTCATGGCCACAGCCTGCGCGTCACCCTGGTGGGCCACTCCACCGTGCTCCTCCAGACGGGGGGAGCGAACCTGCTCACCGACCCGGTCTGGTCCGAGCGCACCGGGCCTTTCGGGCGCGGCCCCCGGCGCGTGCGCGCCCCGGGGCTGGAACTGGACGCGCTGCCGTCCCTGGACGCCGTGCTCGTCACCCACAACCACTACGACCACCTGGACCTTCCCACTCTGGCCGCCCTGGCGCGCGCCCACGATCCGCTCTTCCTCGTTCCCCCGGGGGACGCCCGCCTCGTGCGCAGGGCCGCCCCCCGCGCGCGCATTCGGGAGCTACACTGGTGGGAACAGCAGGAGCTGGCCGGGGTGCGCGTCCACGCCGCACCCGCGCGCCACTGGTCCGCCCGGGGGCTCCTGGACCGCCGCCGCTCCCTCTGGTGCTCCTTCGTGCTGGAAGCGGCCTGCGGCCCGGTGGTCTTCTTCGGGGACACGGGCTTCGGCCTGGGCGAGCCCTTCGGGATGATCCGCGAACGCTTCGGCCCGGCGCGCCTGGCGCTCCTGCCCATCGGGGCCTACGAGCCCCGCTGGTTCATGGCTCCCGCCCACATGGACCCGGACGAAGCCGTGCGGGCCGTCCGCATCCTGGAAGCTCAACACGCCCTGGCCCTGCACCACGGCGTGTTCCAGCTCACCGACGAGGCCCACGACGACCCGGCCAGCGCCCTGGACCAGGCCCTGCTACGGCACGGCCTGAAGCCCGGGGCCTTCGCCGCCCCGGACCCGGGCGCGGCCTGGACCCTGGACTGACGGGAGGATGCGCACGGACGCCCTCCCTCCCCCGACTCTCCGGGATACACGGTGTGACGTTCAGATCGTCCGGCTCCTTGCTCAGCCGCATGCGCCGTACCCGACGGCCGCACCGATCATTTCGGGCGAAGTCCTTTTACGATCCGCATACCGACCCGACGGTCCGCAACGCCCCTGGCGTTGCCCCCGGGGCCTCTTTCCGGTATCCCCCACGCCATGACCGCAAGCGAACTGGCCCCCGTCGTCTTCGAGCGCCTGCGCGCCCGCTACCCCGTCACCGTCCCCGCACTGGACCACCGCGACGCCTGGGAGCTCCTGGTGGCCACCGTGCTGGCCGCCCAGTGCACCGACGCCCGCGTCAACCAGGTCACGCCCGTGCTCTTCGGCCGCTGGCCGGGCCCCGCCCAACTGGCCCGCGCGACGCAGGAGGAAGTGGAAGAGGTGGTGCGCTCCACCGGTTTTTTCCGCAACAAGGCCAAGAACCTCATCGCCTCGGCCGTGCGCGTCATGGAACACTTCGGCGGCGAGTTGCCCCGCACCATGGCTGAACTGACCACCCTGCCGGGCGTGGCCCGCAAGACGGCCAACATCGTGCTCTCCAACGCCTTCGGCGTGCACGAGGGCATCGCCGTGGACACCCACGTGACGCGCCTGGCCTACCGCCTGGGCTTCACGAACTCCGACGACCCCGTGAAGATCGAGCGCGACCTGATGCCCCTCTTTCCCCGCGAACAGTGGGGCGAGATCAACCACATGCTGGTCTACTTCGGCCGCGAGGTCTGCCCGGCGCGCAAGCCCCGCTGCCCCGCGTGCGAGCTGGGAGACGTCTGCCCAAAGCGGGGGGTGGGAAAGTAATGTACCCAATCGTTCACATCCCTGCTAATATTCCTGGGTTCCCTGAGCAGATTGGTACAAAGGAGAAATTTTGGCTACTTGGGATTGATGGGTATAAGTACCTATACAAAATTGGCAGACCTGGCACAGGAGAAAACTGGGCGGAAATTGTCAGCTACGAGATATGTCGCCTACTTTGCCTACCACATGCTGAATACAGTTTAGCGACCTGGAGAGATACTTGCGGTGTAATAACTAGGAGTTTCGTGCCTGACGGTCATTCCCTGTATTTGGGCAACGACATCATGTCAAAGTTTGTCCATGAATACGACGCCAACAAAAGATACAAACAAACACAATATACAATAGGCCGAGTGTTTCACTTTCTAAACAACGAAATCATACAATATCCGATTGGATTTCCCTCAGCATTTACAACTAACCAAGCCTTGTCATGTTTCGTTGGATATATTTTGCTCGACGCACTGATCGCAAACCAAGATCGCCACCATGAAAACTGGGGTCTAATATTAAACCCAGAAGGGAAAGCTTACCTAGCCCCAACTTTCGACCATGCATCTAGCCTCGGCCGCAATGAATCCGACAGAAAACGAACCACAATACTAACAACGAAAGACATGCGCCAGCACATTACAGCATATGTCACTAAAGCAAGAACCCCATTTTATACAAAGCAAACAGAAAAATCAACCCTCACAACAATAAACGCACTCGAATGGATTGGATCGAAGGCCCCTGACGCACTTCACTACTGGACGAACAGGCTCAACACAATTAAAAAACAACAACTTTTAACAATCTTCTCCAACATAGACAGGAACTGGATAAATGACAACGCTATTAACTTTTCACTGGCAATGCTAGCCCTCAACACCCAACGCATTAATAAGCTAGCGGAGACCATCAAATGAAAACTCTTTTTCTGGCTTGGCAGGACCCCAAAACTCGTGAATGGACTCCCATCGGCAGACTTTCATACGACGGTGAATATACTTTTGTTTACACGAAAGGCGCAAACAAGTCCGCCACCTTCTCTCCTTTTAGTAACATGAGCAACATTTCAATTCTCTACAAATCAAGCGAACTCTTCCCTTTCTTCTCAAACAGGTTGCTCCAAAAAAATCGACCTGAATATTCAAAATACATTACTTGGTTAAATCTTGAGAACTCGAATGACATTGAATTTGAGATGCTAGCACTAACCGAAGGACGCCGGGAAACCGACAATTATGAACTCTTTCCCTGCCCCACACCTACCCCAGACAACAAGTATGAGCTGAGGTTTTTTTGCCACGGAATGAGGCATATGTCTGATGAAACCATCGCGCGAGTCGCTCGTCTTCCGAAAGGGGAGCCCCTATTGATGATGATGGACTTCCAAAATCGTTTTGACCCTCGAGCTATCGCCTTAAGAACTTGCGACCCTCCCGTGATTGTCGGCTATGTCCCACGTTACCTTGTCCACGACTTTACGAATCTCTTGAGAAGCATTAAGCATACACCATCGCAACTCATTTCGCCATCCATCACTTTACATCAAACTAACCCCGACGCACCAATTCAATTCCGTATGCTCTGTCAAATTTCCTACCCATGGCCTCAAGACTTCAAGCCTTGTTCTGGTGAACTGTTTGAACCAATCGCATCCAGCAGTTAGTGTGAACATGATCGGAGATTTTAGCATCCACGCCACCGACGGCCAGGCCCGCCTGGGCGAACTGCACACGGCCCACGGCATCGTGCGCACCCCGGCCTTCATGCCCGTTGGCACCGTGGGCACGGTGAAGTCCCTCTGCCCGCAGGACCTGCGCGACGCGGGCTCCCAGATCATCCTGGGCAACACCTACCACCTCTACCTGCGTCCCGGCGACGAGCTGGTGGCCCGCAGGGGCGGCCTGCACCGCTTCATGCGCTGGGACGGCCCCATCCTCACGGATTCCGGCGGCTTCCAGGTGTTCTCCCTCTCGGGGCTTCGCAAGCTCACCCCGGACGGCGTGGAGTTCCGCTCGCACATCGACGGATCGAAGCATCTGTTCACGCCGGAGAAGGTCCTGGACATCCAGCGCAACCTGGGCTCCGACGTGATGATGGTCCTGGACGAGTGCGTGCCCTACGGCGCGGACCACGCCTACACCCTCAAGTCCCTGGACCTTACGCACGCCTGGGCCGCGCGCTCCCGGGAGAACCACGCGCCGGGGCGCAACGGCCAGCTGCTCTTCGGCATCGTGCAGGGCGGTTTCTTCAAGGATCTGCGGGAGCGAAGCGCCGAGGCCGTCTGTTCCATGGATTTCGAGGGCCACGCCATCGGCGGGCTCTCGGTGGGCGAATCCACGGCCGAGATGTACGACCTGCTGGCCCACACGGCCCCCCTGCTCCCGGCCCATAAACCCCGCTACCTCATGGGCGTTGGCAAGCCCCTGGACATCCTGGAGGGCATCGAACACGGCGTGGACATGTTCGACTGCGTGCTCCCCACGCGCAACGCCCGCAACGGCACCCTCTACACCAGCCAGGGGCAGGTGAACATCAAGCGCGCCCAGTACCGCGAGGACGACGAGCCACTGGACCCGGCCTGCTCCTGCTACACCTGCCGTAACTTTTCCCGGGCCTACCTGCGACACCTCTACGTGGCCAAGGAACTGCTCTCCTACCGTCTGAACACCATCCACAACGTGCGCTTCTTTCTGGATCTGGCGGCAGGAGCGCGCGAAGCCGTGGCGCACGGCCGTTTCGAGGTCTACAAGGCCCGGTTCCGCGAGATCTTCCAACCGGCGGAGGCGACATGAAACCCGGCGTGAAGGCCCTGTTCCACGTGGCCGAGCACCTGCTCCTTGCAGGCGCGGTGATCTTCTTGGGGCTGCTCGTCACAGCGGGGTTCTGGCTCCAGGCCAGCGACCCGCCCGCCACCTGCGACGCCCTGGTGGTGCTTTGCGGCAACTTCAGCCGCCCGGCCTACGCGGCCGAGCTCCACCAGTTGGGCCTGGCCAAGAAGGTCTACGTGGGGCGGGCCTACCGCAGCCGGGGCGAACGCCTCCTGGACGAAAGCCACGTGCCCTATCCCCGCCAGGAAGAGACCTTCCGCGCCCTCCTGCGCAAGAAGGGCGTGCCCGCCGAAGCCATCGAATACTACGGGGACGAACTGCTCTCCACGGCCCAGGAGGCCGAGGCCCTGGCCGCGCATCTGGGCCCCGGGCCGGGCTCGATCATGGTGGTCACGTCCCCCTACCACACCCGCCGCGCGGGCATGATCTTCCGCGACGCCCTCCCCGGCTGGGACGTGCGCGTGGTGGGCGCGCCCACGGAGCGTCTCCAGCCCGCATGGTGGTCCGACCAGGAGTCTGCCCGCATGGTGCTGCTGGAGCTGCCCAAGATCCTTTTCTACAAACTGGGCGGGCGCTTCCGCTCCGGGGCAGCACGGGGCTAGGGTTGCGTTCTCAAAACACGCCCATACGTGCTGTCAGGGCAACTAACTAACATCATTGAATTTCATTCTGGAAAGCATCTTCATGTTTTTCAACATCGCGACACTAGCAGCCTGCGGAGCCTCCTCGTCGGACGCGTCGCGGGCAAGACTCCAGCCCCTCACGGCGGGGGGCCACGCCCGGATTCTGGGTTTTCCCCGCGTCATGCCGACGAATCGGGAAACCGACCGCACGAAACGACTTCTACAACGCGCCGACAAGGCGGGCTACCGCCGCGAGGAGTACGCATGAGCAGGCTTGCCGTGGTGACCGGCGGCAACAAGGGCATCGGCCTGGCGACCACCAGAAGGCTTCTGGAGGCTGGCTGCGAAGTGGCCGTGGTGGCGAGGGATTTCACCGGCTTTCCCCTGGCCGGTGAGGCGCGCGTGCGCGCCGTCCCCTTCGACCTGTCCCGCGTGGAGGACATCCCCGCCCTTGTGGCCGAGATCGGGGAGATCGACATCCTGGTGAACAACGCCGGGATCATGCACGCCCTGCCCTGGGACGCCTATCCCCGCGAGAAAATGGAGACGCTCCTGCGCGTCAACCTGGAGGCTCCGCTGGCCCTCATGCGCGAGGCGGGCCGGGGCATGGCGGAGCGCGGCGCGGGGCGCATCGTGAACAACGCCTCCCTGGCGGCCCACACGGGGCACCCCGACGTATGGTACGGCATCTCCAAGGCCGGGTTGAAGAACGCCACCAAGAGCTTCGCGCGCCTGCTTGGTCCCCGGGGCGTGGTGGTGAACGCCGTGGCCCCCGGCCCGGCAGAGACCGACATGCTGGACACCATCCCCGAGCCCAGGCGCAAGGCGGTGCTGGAGGCGGTCTACACGGGGCGTTTCTGCCGCGCCGACGAGGTGGCGGCGGCCATCGCCTGGCTGGCCCTGGAGAGTCCGGAATACATCAACGGCGTGTGCATCGACCTCAACAACGGCTCGTTCCCGCGCTAGTGTCGCGGCCTCAAAATCCCTCCCTAGGGGTTGTCAAGGCAAGCAACCAAAACCATATCCCGACCATAGCCTCGCGCTGCTGGTCAACGGGAAGCGTTCTTCACCATGGGATGGTTTGGAAGACCCGCCGCGACAATCCGTAAGACCGAATCCTGAGGATGCGGTCCGGACGGGCTACTGTCTGGGAAGGCCGTCCGGGGCGGAAGCCTCCAGGGCCGGGGAGAAGCGGAAGCTGTTCTTGCCGCGCCCTTTGGCGCGGTACATGGCCGTGTCGGCGTGGTTGAGCAGCTGATGGGCGCTCTCGCCGTGGTCGGGGTACAGCGCGATGCCGATGCTCGCGCCTATGGTAGCCTCGCCGCGCGCCACCAGGAAGCTGTCCTTCAGGCTTTCGAGCATGCGCCCGGCCACTTCGGCGGCCTCCTCTGGGCTCCTGATGTCCATGAGCACGGCCACGAACTCGTCGCCCGCGTAGCGGGCCAGGGTGTCGTTGGCCCGCAGGCAGTTCGAGAGCCTGCGCCCCACCTGGACGAGCAGTTCGTCCCCGGCGTCGTGTCCCAGGGTGTCGTTGACGCGTTTGAAGTCGTCCAGGTCCAGGAAGAACACGCCCGTGCGCGTCGCGTTGCGCCGGGAGGTGGCCAGGGCCTGGTCCAGGCGGTCGGCCAGGAGCACGCGGTTGGGCAGCCCGGTGAGCGCGTCCTTGAAGGCCAGTTCGCGGATGCGCTCCTCGGCCTGGAGCTTCTCGGTCACGTCGGTGATGGCCAGCAGCATTCCGGTGGAGCCCGCGCCACGTCCCTGGATGGACGCGAAGGCGATCTCGAAACGGCCCTTGCGGCCCGGAAGTCGGGTGACGGCCCGGTAGCGGGGGGAGTACTGGAGGCTTTCGTCCGAGGGCCAGTCCCCTGGGGGGGTAAAGCCGCCCGAGAGCATCTCCCGCCAGTGCCGGGAGACGCCCGCCCCCTTGGGCAACCGCAAAAGGCCCTGGGCCACGCTGTTGAGGCGCAGCACCCGGCCCTCGCCGTCCAGCACCAGAAGGGCCTCCTGCACCGAAGCGAAGGTGCGCTCCCAATCATCGGCGGAGGCCTTGAGGGAACTCAGGGTCTTCTTCAGGCGCAGGGAGAGCTGGAAGAACGCCCGGGCCAGCATGCCGATCTCGTCGTTGGAGCGCATGGAGCGCAGGGCCTCCAGGGCCTGGGGAGCGAAGGGGCGCGCGGTTTTGCCTCCGTTTTCGCCCAGGTCCCGGGTCACCACCTGCACGGCCTCTTCGAGCCTGTCCAGGGGCCGCGTGAGGCGACGCATGGCCAGGAGACCCAGCGGGAGCGCCAGCAGGAGCACCCCGAGGAAGAACGAACCCAGGGCATAGAGCGCCTCGTGGAGCGGCGCGAGGGCCTCGGCCGAGGGAATCTGCGCCAGCACGGCCCAGCCCGGGTCCTGGATGAAGCGCGCGCCCGCCACCATGGACACGCCCCCGGAATCCACCGTCTCGGCCGATCCCTCCAGGCCGTTGACGACCTTGTCCAGGAAGACGTTGCGGCCCTGTTCCACATCCTTGAGGATGCGGGCCTTGTCCGGGTGCACGATGATGGTGCGCTCCCTGTCCGCCACGTAGAGGAAGCCCGTCTTGCCGATGCGACGCCTGGGGTATTCGCCCAGCGCGTGCGCCGACAGCAGGTTGAGCGATCCGCAGACCACGTATTCCACCCGGCCCTGACGGGAGAACACGGGCCAGGTGAAGGTGATCACGGGCAGGTTGGTGCGGGCGGAGATGTAGGGCGTGCCCACCACGCCCGTGTCGCGGGCGACGGTGCTCTGGTAGTACTCGCGGTGGGCGAAGGACTGCCCCACCAGATCGGGATGGGCCGGGTAGTCGGCCACGAAGCGGCCCTGGGCGTCCAGCAGGAAGAATCCGTTCTCGAACTTGGGGAAGAACTCCAACTGACGCTTGAAGTAGCGCTCCACGGCCTCCCGGTCGCCCTGTTCCAGGGCATCGGCGGGGAGGTTCCCGGCAACGGCCGCCAGGTTCTGGAGGTTGTCGCGGGTGAAGGCCCGCAACTCCGTTGCCACGGACTCGGCGATGGACTCCATGTCCTGGCGCACCAGGCTCAGCACGGCGCTCCGCTGGGTGACGAACACGAACAAGCCCGTGGACGCGACCACCAGCAGGAGGAGTGCCGTCAAAAGCAATGAGGCCTTGGTGCTGAGTTTCATCTTTCCTAAACCTTAAGTCATTCTTACAGTAGATCTGTTTCCTCCACCAGGAGAGAAACACGAAGAGTTCTGTTTCTTTTTGTCTCACCAGTCTGCCGAAACAACCCCTCAGGAGGTTTCATGGCCGCGCGCGCCAACCGTCTCGCCGGGGAAATAAGTCCCTACCTGCTCCAGCACGCCCACAACCCCGTGGACTGGTTCCCCTGGGGGGAGGAGGCCTTCGCCGCCGCCAGGGAGCGCGACCTGCCCCTGTTCCTCTCCATCGGCTACTCCACCTGCCACTGGTGCCACGTCATGGAGCGCGAATGCTTCGAGGACGAGGAGGCCGCCGCGCTACTCAACGCCGTCACCGTGCCCGTGAAGATCGACCGCGAGGAGCGCCCGGACCTGGACGCCGTGTACATGGCCGCCTGCCAGATGATGACCGGCTCCGGCGGCTGGCCCCTGTCGCTCTTCGTGGACCACGAACTGCGCCCTTTCTTCGCCGCCACCTACATTCCCAAGCGCACGCGCCTGGGCCGCAGGGGGCTCATGGACCTGCTCCCTGCCATCGCCCAGGCCTGGAAGACCAGGCGCGCCGACGTGCACCAGGCCGCCATGGGCGTGCGGGACGCCCTGGCCGGACGCAGCGAGGCCAGGCCCTCGGACGCGCTGCCCGGCGAAGGCGTGCAGGAAAAGGCCCGGGAGCAGCTGGCCGCAAGCTATGACCCCCTGCACGGAGGCTTCGGCCAGGCCCCCAAGTTCCCCTCGCCCCACCAGCTTGTCTTCCTGCTGCGTCGCCACGCCCGCACCGTCGACCCCCAGGCACTGGTCATGGCCCGGGAGACCCTGCGCGCCATGCGCCTGGGCGGCCTCTTCGACCACGTGGGCCTGGGCTTCCACCGCTACGCCACCGACAGGCGATGGCTCCTGCCCCACTTCGAGAAGATGCTCTACGACCAGGCCATGCTCCTGATGGCCTGCACCGAGGCCTGGCAGGCCTGCGGGGACGCGCTCCTCGGGCGCGCCGCCCGCGAGATCGCCGACTACGTTGCCCGCGAACTCACCGGGGATCACGGAGGCTTCCTCTGCGCCGAAGACGCGGACAGCGAGGGCGAGGAAGGCCGCTACTACGTCTGGACCGAGGAGGAGCTCCGCGACGCCCTGGGCGTGGAGGACGCCGCCTTCTGGGCGGAGCGCTTCGGGTTCGCGCCCGGGGGCAACTACCTGGAGGAGGCCACCGGCGAGGCCACGGGGCGCAACATCCCGCACCTTGAACGCGACCCCGGCGAGAAGGAGTCGGCGCGCCTCGAAGCCTTGCGCCTTCGTCTGCTGGAGGCCAGGGACCGGCGCGTGCACCCCCACAAGGACGACAAGGTGCTCACCGACTGGAACGGGCTGATGATCGCCGCCCTGGCCCAGGCGTCGCGCGCCCTGGACGCCCCGGAGATGGCCCTGGCGGCCGCGCGGGCGGCGGACTTCGCGCTGGCGAACCTGCGCGCCCCGGACGGCGCGCTCCTGCACCGCTGGCGCGAGGGCCAGGCCGCCGTGCCCGCCACCCTGGACGACCACGCCTTCCTGGCCTGGGGCCTCATTGAACTCTACCTCACGGACTTCGACCCCGGCCGCCTCCGGGCTGCCCTGGAGCTGGCCGAGGCCATGATCGAACGCTTCCAGGACCCCTCGGACGGCGGCTTCCACCTGAGCGCCGCCGACGCGGGCACGCCGCTCACGCGCCAGAAGCAGTACTACGATGCGGCCATCCCTTCGGGCAACTCGGCGGCCCTGCTGGTGCTGGAGCGTCTCGGGCGGCTGTGCGCCCGGCCGGACCTGACGGAGCGCGCCGAGGCGCTGGCCCGCTCGGCGGGCCGGCCCCTGGAGGAATATCCCGCCGGGTTCACCATGCTTCTCTGCGGCCTGGACCTGCTGCAACACCCCGGCACGGAAGTGGTGGTGGCGGCGCGGAGCCGGAAGGACGCGCGTCCCCTGCTGGAGGCCCTGCGCGGCGCGTGGCTGCCGGGCGTCCTCGTCGCCCTGGCCTGCCCGGAGGCGGACCCCCGGGGCCTGTTGGCAGGGCTGGCCCCGCACACGGCCGCGATGAACGCGCCGGAGGGCCGAGCCCAGGCCTTCGTCTGCCGCCGTGGACGCTGCGAGCCGCCGGTGGAGGACCCGGCCAGACTCCTGGCCATGCTTCGGGATGACGCCGACCATGCCCAGGACCCGGCTCAGACGGTGGACGCCGCCCCCCGGTAACGCCTTCAGGCCTTGCGGCGCTGGGATGCGTAAAGCGGCCCGCGCATCCCGGGCCGATCCTGACGTCACGCGGGTCAGGATCACGGCAGACGCAACCCGGCGGAGGACGCGGCTTCGGGCGAGCGCAACTCCGGGACGGAAACGATCCTTCAGAGGCGCGCGCGGCCCTCGCCACGGGCGAGTTGGCCGTGGATGCGCTGGAGCCCCTCGTCCACATGGAGGGCCAGGCCCCGGACCAGCCCGGCCAGCTCGGCCACCTCGGCAGGCCCCACGGCGGGCAATCCGCCTTCCTTGCCCGCGCCGCCCCGGTGCAGGATGTCGTGGCGGCGGCGCACGGCGCGCAGAAGCTCCGCCTGCTCCGTGGGGAACACTAGGCCCAGAACGTTCCTGTAAAGCAGGCGCACGCGCTCCGCGTTGTGCCAGCCCATGTCGTAGAGGGCTGTCCTGGCCCGCTCCCGGATGGATTCGTACTCCGCGAACACGTCGGCAAGGCGCATGGTTTCGGCCTGAAACGGCGGATGGTTCTCCACGAAGCGGCGCAAAAGCTCCGTATGCCGCATGACCATGCCCAGGAAGGCGTCGGCCAGGTAGGTCTCCAGGGAGGCCATGAGCTGCACGTAGAGGGCGCGGCAAAGCGCCGGGCTGGCGGCTGCGGCCTCCTGCCGGGCGAGTTCCGCCGCGGAGTCGATGGCGTCCAGGCATACCGGGAGGCAGTCCGCGATGGAACAGACATCCCGGGCCAGGTAGGCGTCGAGCCCGTCGGCGTCCCAGCGCGGGGCCCACTCGGGGCATTCGGCGTCCAGGAGCGCGGCCAGGTCCTGGATGGCATCGTCGGGGACAATCCCCCCGAAGTGTCCGGCCAGCACGTCGCAGGCCCTGTAGGGACCGCCCCAGATCCACTGGTGGCGGCCCTGGTCCTGGTCGTAGGGGGTGCGGGCCGAGGGGTACTCGAAGTGTCCGCGAAACCAGCTCTCCATGATCTCAAGCTGGGTCTCGCAGTCCTCCAGGCGCAGGTCCGGTCCCGGACCGGGGCAGCATGCGAAGGCGTTGCTCAAAAGCGCCTCCTTCAGGGTATGGGCCTCAGGGCGTGCGGCCGGCCTCCCCCGGCAAGGCGCGCAGCAGCAGCCAGGCCCCGGCGGCCAGCATGGGCAGGCAGAGGATCTGGCCCATGGTCAGCCAGCCGAAGGCCAGATAGCCCAGTTGGGGATCGGGTTCGCGCACGAACTCCACCAGGAATCGGAAGGCCCCGTAGAGGGCCAGGAAGAGGCCCGTGACGCGCCCGCGCGCCCTGGGCCGCGACGAGTAGATCCATAGGATGACGAAGAGCGCCAGGCCTTCCAGACCGGCTTCATAGAGCTGGGAGGGGTGGCGCGGCAGGCTGCCCGCCCTGGCCTCGTGGAACACCACGCCCCAGGGCAGCGCCGTGGGCGCGCCCCAAAGCTCGCCATTGACGAAGTTGCCGATGCGCCCGAACAGCAGCCCCGGCGGGGCCAGGGGGCAGAGGAAGTCCGCGATGTCCAGAAAGCCCTTGCCGTGCTTGCGGCCCCAAAACCACGTGACCGCGCACAGCCCCAGCAGGCCGCCGTGGAAGCTCATGCCCCCGTGCCACACCTGGAGCACGGCCAGGGGGTCGGCCAGGTAGGTGGGCAGGTCGTAGAAGAGCACGTAGCCCAGGCGCGCGCCGAGCACGAGGCCCAGCACGCACCAGGTGATGTAGTCGTCCACCAGGAGGGGGGTCCAGCCGGAGCCGGGCCGCGCGGCCCGATGCCGCCCCAGCAGCCAGCCGACGGCGAAGCCGAAGAGGTACATCAGGCCGTACCAGCGCACCTGGAGAGGCCCCAGGCGCAGGGCCACGGGGTCAAAATCGGGATGGATGATCATCTGTTCCTCGAGGCGCGGGCGGTTACTGCATTTCGCGGAGCATGGCCTTGGCCCGTTCGAAATTGGGATTGATGGACAACGCCTTCTGAAGGAAATCGGCGGCCTGTTCCTTCTTGGCGGCGCGGTAGTAGATCATGGCGATGTTGAAGCAGACGGTTTCGTTGGCGCTCCACAAATCGGGATTGATGCGCAGGGCCTTGTCCAGGAAGTTGTAGGCGTCCTGGAATTGGCGTCCTTCGCCGTGGGCCATGGCCATGTTGTAGTAGAGGCCCGCGTCGTTGGGGGAAATCTTGAGCGCCTTGCGGTATTCCTCCACGGCGTGGTCCCACTTGCCCTGCTTGCGCAGGGTGATGCCCAGGCGGTTGAAGGTTTCGATGTCGGACTTGTCGAGCATGCCCTTCTTGGCTTCCAGGGATTGGCGCAGGTACTTCTCGGAGAGTTCCGGGGCGCTGGCGATGCAGCGGTCGGCGATGGTGCGGGTGACGCGCCCCACCTGGGCCATGGCCTCCTTGGTGGCCAGCTTGATGGCGTCGTCGAAGATGCCAACGGCCTTGTCGCGTTCTCCCAGGGCCATGTAGTTGTCGCCGATGGCGATCTTGCGGTCCACGTTGAGCGGCGACAATTTATCGAGTTTTTCGAGATACTTCGTTTCTTCCTTGACGTTGCCGGTCTCCTTGTGGAGGTCGGCGATCTTCTTGATGGGGTCCAGGAAGAGCTTGCCGTTTTTGGCGGCTTCGGTGAAAGCGCCCAGGGCCTCCTCCATCCTGCCCTGCCCCTTGTAGGCGTCGCCCAGGAGCAGCAGGGCTGCAGGGCTGCCGGGCTTGATCTCGAGAATCTTGGCCGCAATGGCCCGCGCCTCTTCAAACTTTCCGTTTTCGTTGAGTTTCTTACCTGTATCGATGAGATCGCCCAGTTGTCCGCGCGGCTTGATGGTGAAGGCGATCTTCTCGATGAGCATGTCTGCTGAGATGGGCTTTGTGATCACGTTGTTGGCGCCGATCTCATGCAGATAGATGAGGATCTCCCGGGCAACCTCGTTGGTGAGGATGATGGTGAGCACCTCGGGATATTGATTCTTGATGAATTGAACGAGATCGTTGCAGAATTTTCCGTTGATCTCGCGCTCTACAAAAAAGACGACCCTGTAGCTCTGGCCTGTAAGCTGCCTCAGTTCTTTGTACAGCTGCTCTTGATTGACCACGTTGAACACGCAATCATCCTTGACGTGCAAATGCCTGAGCAGCGTGCTGCGGAGGTTTTTGTTGAAATGCGGATCATGCGAGAGAACCAGAAACACGCCGCGCTGCTGCCGGATAAATTCCCGGACATCCTCGTCGTAGACTTTAACGTTCATTCCAAATACCACCTCGGATGCGGATTGAAGCTCCCATGCAACTCCGGGAACTTCGCCGACGCCTTCTCATGAAATGACGAGCCGAAAAAATCAAGACCGCCGGGCCACCGGAAGGCGAATTCCCCGAGCGTCCCGGCATTGTCACTCACCCGAAACAGCGGCGAAACACCGCCAGGGCATACGGCACACGGCAAGGAAGTCCGGCGCGGCCCCTCCGCGCCGACCGCATCAAACGGGAGGGAAACCATGACAGCCCAGATGCTCCAGTCGTATGCCGCCACCCTCAACGCCATGATGGCCCACACAACCGACAAGCTACGCTCGTCCGTGGACGCGCTGGCCAACGCGGAAGGCCTTCCGCCTGACATCGCGGACCGCGCCAGCATGGAGTCCGGCCGCAATTTCACCCTGCTCATGCGCGAACGCGACCGCCAGGCCCTGGAAGCCATCCGCGAAGCCCTGGCCCGCATCGAGGCCGGGGAGTACGGCATCTGCGAGGATTGCGGCGAGAACATCGCGCCGGCCAGACTCGCTGTCCAGCCCATGGCCACTCTCTGCGTGCACTGCCAGGGCCTGCGGGAGGAAGACCGGAGACCGTCCGTCGACGCCGCCTCAGGATTCTTCCAGATCTGAGGCAAGGCGCTCCCACTCGGCCTCGTTCATGGCGAAGCCGTGTTCCGGCCCAGGGAACGTTCCGTCGCGCACCTCCGCGGCGAACCGCGAAAGGGCTTCCCGCGTGCGCGCGCCCAGGTCGTCGTAGCGCTTGACGAAGCGCGGGGAGAAGCCGCCTCCCAGGCCCAGGAGATCGTGGTAGACGAGCACCTGGCCGTCGCAATCCGGTCCCGCGCCGATGCCGATGGTGGGCACGTCCACGCGCCCAGTCACGATCCGGGCCACCTCGCGGGGGACGCACTCCAGCACGAGGGCGAACGCTCCCGCCCGGGCCACGGCCAGGGCGTCGTCCAGGAGCCTGCGGGCGTCGCGCGCCGTGCGGGCCTGCACGCGGAACCCCCCGAAAGCCGCCACGTGCTGGGGGGTAAGCCCCAGGTGGCCCACCACGGGGATGCCCGAGGCCGTCATGGCGCGAACCTGGGGGGCAATCTCCGCTCCGCCTTCCACTTTCACGGCCTGGGCCCTGCCTTCCTTGAGCATGCGCCCGGCGTTTCGCACGGCTTCGGCCACGTCGGCCTGGTAGGACATGAAGGGCATGTCCGCCACCACCAGGGCTTTGGAAGCCCCGCGCGACACGGCCTTCACGTGGTGGAGCATCTCGTCCATGGTCACGCTCAGGGTGTCGGGATGCCCGAGCACCACCATGGCCAGGGAATCGCCCACCAGCAGGATGTCCGCTCCGGCGGCCTCGGCCAGGGCGGCCTGGCCCGCGTCGTAGGCGGTGATCACCACAAGCTTGCGCTCGCCCTTGGAGCGGGTCACGGAGGGAACGGTGGTCTTGGAGTCCGGCATGATTCCTCCCTTGCAAGACGGGAGGGTATTCTAGCGGAAATCGGTCCGGTTGTCGCGCCCGGCGCGCAGGCTTGGCAGGGCCGACCGGTGCAGGCCGCGATCCGCCTGGGGGAACTGCAGCGCCAAAGGCCGCCCGGCCCGGGCGAACGCGCCGACGCGGCCCCGGAAGATGGACCGGGGACATGCGACGTTTGGCAGTGAGGAATGTGTGAGGCACGAGGCCGTTCGCCCCGGGGACATGGCGGGGTGCGCAACAAGCCGCGACAAGCGACCGAAGGGGCGAACCCGCCGGAGAGGCTGGCCCGGAGGCCCCGACATTCCGCGCCCGCCATCGCGTCCGCCAGGACGGCCGTCGCCGGGGTGAAACCTCCAGCGCCATCGGGTCGGCTGCCGCCGTCCCCAGGCCGGACAACGACGCGCTAGGTGCTGAACATCACCCAGACAACGCGCCCCACAAGGCGCACCTGCGCTTCCTGAAGAGACAGGCGTTGGGGGGGCACACGGTCATCTTCGGCATGCAGCATCACGCCCTGCTGGTCGGGGGCGAAGCGCACGGCGCGCACGGTGCGCCCCTCCAGCGGCAGATCCACGCCGTAGAGGCCTTCGGGCGTCGCGCCCCGCACGCGCGTGTCGACGCCCACGAAGGAGTCTTTGGGGATCACCGGGGCCATCGAGGCGTCGCGCATCTGGAAATAGACCAACGACCGATCGGGATAGTTCAGCAGAAACGACGCGGAACCCGCAAAGGCCGTGTCCGCCGCGCCCAGGGCCGCCTGCCCCAGGAACACGGGCGGAAGGCCGTCGTAGACCCAGAGGGGGTTCAGCCTGTGCTTCTGGTAGAGCTTGAGCGCCCATTCGCCGGGTATGACTCCGCGCCGACTCGCATCGGAGATGCTCGACTGGCAGATGCCCAGCACCTCGGCCAGACGAACCTGGGACTTGAAGCCAAGGGCCTCCCGGATGCGATCGAACCCCAGATCGAACTCGGATTTGCTTCCTTTGCGGCTTTTCTGGCCCGTATCGGCGCGGTGCGAACACAGAGGCATCAACCAAACTCCTTGGCGTTGTCTATACAGATTATTACCAAGGAGAATATTACCATCGGCTAGCCCGAAAAGCAAGCCCATGCCATCGAATGTCCTGCAAAAGATGCAGAACACCCTCAATGCCAAGCGAAAACCTCACCGCCAACCTATACGTAAAAATGCGAACAGACTGCCGGTTGTACACCGGCAGTCTGTTCGCCAAACCGTACGAATGGTCACACCCTGAAGCCGGAGACCAGCCTCAGGCGTAAGGGTCTAGAGCTCCTGGAGCACCCAGCAGACGCGTCCCACGATATTGCCGGCCAGGGCGGTCGCCGAGATATATTCTTCCTTGTAGGAAGGGTTTTCGCTGCGAAGAATCACCCTGTTGTTCTCGAAATCGTTGAAGAGGCGGCGGATGACAAGCCCCTCGTTGGGCACGGCCACGGCGAATATCTCGCCGGAGCGCAGCTGGCGCTGCTCCTTGCCCAGACCCAGGTAGGCGCCGCGACGCAGCAGGGGGTCCATGTTCTGGTGCTCCATCTTGAGCACCGTGAGGCCGGGGCAGACGAAAGGCTCGGGGATGGAGATCATCTCCACCGGACGCTCCTGGAAGGAGCCGTCCTCGGCGATGACGCCCGTCATGGAGCTCACGGTCACCGTGCGCGATTTTGGCTTGTCGGCGTTGTAGCCGGCCCCGGGCTCCATCACGCCCACGGGGAGGGCCATGCCCTCGCGCAGCACCTGGGGCTGATCGCCGCTGGAAACCCAGTCGGGATTGAGGCCATGGCTGCGATAGAGCTTGAGCAGCCAGTCCGCGGGAATGGACTGACGCCTTTTCGCGTCGGAAATGCTCGACTGGCGGATGCCCAGAATAGCAGCCAGATCGACCTGAGTGCGTGCGCCCGTCGCACGCTTGATGCGCTCCAAAGCCTCGTCGAATGCGTTGTACATGGTTACCTCGTGGCGCCCGGCTGGTTCCCGGCGCGCTCCGTTTTTGATCCTATCGATTCTATCCGCTGAATGCGTCCACCTGGCCATCACCGAGGCGGTTCTTACTGCTTCACTTACACTTTGTCCGCCTGAGGCCCCGAAGGCCCCACGCACGGGCAGGGCTCACTCCCGATCAGCGCCGGACAAGCGGTGGACATCCCGCCTGGCTCCTGAGCCCGCGCCACACGGCGTACTCTTTTCTATATATAACAAACAGCAAGAGGCAAGCAAAAAAGTAGGGTTTCCCTCCATGTCTCTGGCGAAAAACACGCAACCATCCGACATCTTTCCACACAATCCTTCATTTCTGTGCACTCAAGCCCCTTTTGACACACGACTGTCATCAAGCGAACGCACTTCCGAAGAGTCAAACAATACGGACAATCGATTCCGATGCGGCATCACCCGGAGACGCCTTCTCCCCGTCCTTCAAGAACCCATTTGCCGTAAAGCGCCTGGCCGAGGGATATGCATCCGTCCCCGGGAGGCTCTTGCCAATGCATATCTATCATTGCACCTCTGGCGTCAAGCAACTTCGGCAGCAGTGTGGACAAAGAGCCATTGAGAAATACGCCACCGCTCAAGACAATACGTCGCGTTCCGAGTTTTTTGCACAGGTTCCATGCGCATTCAGCCAATCCCGTACACAAACCGTGATGGAAGCGCCGGGAGACCTGCCGCGCCGCCGCGCCCGCCAGGATGTCCCGCACTGCCTGGTCGAACAGGGCCAGGGTGTCCAGCACGACCGGGTCCCCTTCCTGGAGGGGGCAATCGTAGCCCTCGGCGCTTCCCTCCGGGAGCCCCGATGCGGCGGCCTCCAGGCGGATGGCGGCCTGACCTTCGTATTCCGCGCGATCGCACAGCCCGGCCAGGGCGCTCACGGCGTCGAAGAGCCTGCCGCAGCTGGTGGTCACGGGGCTGTTGATCCCCTTTTCAAGCATGGAGCAGACCAGCGACGCGGCCTGGGCGCGCCCTTCGATCCAGGGCAGGCCCAGGGAGAGAGGGTCGCGCCCTACGGCCTTGAGGCAGGCCGCGGCCATGCGCCACGGCTCGCGGATGGCCGCCTCGCCCCCTGGCAGGCGCATGGGCGCGAAGTGCCCCGCGCGGCGCATGGTCAGGTCGCGCGGGTCCACGTAGAGGAATTCCCCGCCCCAGATCGTGCCGTCGTCGCCCAGGCCCGATCCGTCCAGGGCAAGGCCCAGCACGGGCTCGTCCAGACGGTTGGAGGCCATGGCCGCGAAGACGTGGGCGAAGTGGTGCTGCAGGCGCGCCACGGGCAGCCCGCTTTCCTCTAGAGCCCAGCGCGTGGAGAGGTAGTCCGGGTGTTTGTCCGCCACCGCCAGCTCGGGGCGCACCTGGAGCATGCCGCACAGGTGCTCGACGACCTCCCTGTGGAACCGGGCCGTCTCCAGGTTGCCCATGTCGCCCACATGCTGGCTCAGAAAGGCCTGATCGTTCTTGGTGACGCACACGGTGTTCTTGAGTTCCGGCCCCACGCCCAGGACGCTCGGCCCCTTGGACGCCAGGAAGACCGGACTGGGCGTCCAGCCCCTGGCGCGGCGCAGGAACTGGAGCCTGGGCTCGCCGCCTTGGGGTTTCAGGAAGCGGACCACGGAGTCGTCGGTGCGTACGAGGATGTCGCGATCGTGCAGCAGGAAGCGGTCGGCGATGCCGCCCAGGCGGGCCAGGGCCTCGCGGTTGCCCAGGCAGAGGGGTTCGGAGCTGGCGTTGCCGCTGGTCATCACCAGGGCGGCTGGCGCGCCGCGCAACTCCCCAAGGCGGGCCAGGAGCACGTGGTGCAGGGGCGTGTAAGGCAGCATGACGCCGAGTTCCATGGTGTCGGGCGAGACAAGCGGCGAGAGCCCCGTGCCGGGCCGCAGGCGCACCAGCACGATGGGCCGCTCGCGCCCTTCGAGCATCCGGGCCTCCTCCGGAGAGGGCTCGGCTAGGGCGCGCAGGGCGGCCAAATCCGCCACCATCACGGCCAGGGGTTTGCTCGGCCTGCGTTTGCGGCGGCGCAGCGCGGCCACGGCGTCGTGGTTGAAGGCGTCGGCCGCCAGATGGAAGCCTCCCAGGCCCTTGAGGGCCAGGATGGCCCCACGGCCCAGCTCTTTCGCCGCCTTGTCCACGGCCTTGCCGTTCCGGGCCAGGGCCCGCCCTTTGCGGTCGGCCAGCCAGAGGCGCGGGCCGCAGGCCGGGCAGGCGTTGGGCTGGGCGTGGAAGCGCCGGTCCAGGGGGTCTTCGTATTCGGCGCGGCAGGCCTCGCAGAGGGGAAAGCAGGCCATGGAGGTCACGGAGCGGTCGTAGGGGAGGCTCCTGGTGATGGTGTAGCGCGGGCCGCAGTTGGTGCAGTTGGTGAAGGGATAGTCGCGGCGGCGTCCGGCCGGATCGGCCATGTCGGCCAGGCAGTCCGGGCAGGTGGCGATGTCCGGGCTCACGAGCACGTGGTGGCCGGTCCCGGCCGCGCTCTTCAGGATGGCGAAGCCCTCCTCGGCCTCCACGACGGGGACCCCTGCGCGGGAATGCTCCACCACCAGGGCCAGGGGCGGAAGGGTCTCGCGGAAGCTCCTGGCGAAGGATTCGAGGGCCTCGGACGGCCCCTGCACCTCGATGACCACACCCTCGGGGGCGTTGCGCACGAACCCCGTCACGCCGGATTCCAGGGCCAGCCGGTAGACGAAGGGACGAAACCCCACGCCCTGAACCCGACCCGCCACCACGTGACGCTCACGCGAAAGCCCCGTCACGAGGCCCTCCCGCAGGTGAGGCGCAGCCACAGGCTCCGGAGCCTGCCGCGCACGAAGCGCCCCGCGTCGAAGGCCACGGGGGCCAGCTTCCCGGGGAGAACGAAGCCGCGCGCGTCGAAGTCGCCGGGCTGGCGCAACGGGGTCTCCACGGGTCCCAGCAGTCCGCGCCTGCCCGCCTCGCGCCCCAGGGGCGTGGCCTCCGGGGGCAGCCCCAGCACGGCGTGGAGGGTTTGGTCCAGGGCCACGGGGTCGGCCGCCGCGCCCAGGAGGCCCAGCTGGAAGGGCTCGCCCTTGGCCGGGCCGCGCACGTGCATGGCCGTCACGCCGTCCACCAGGCTCACCGAGGGTGGCATGGCCAGGCACACGTCCAGGAGCATGCTCTCGAAGCGGTTGCCCTTTTCTCCGTGCACCTGGTGCGCCAGGGACTTGCGGAACCCCGTCACCGCGCCGAAGAAGTTCTTCACCGCCAGGGTGAGCAGCATCTGGTCGTGCACCTTGAAGCGCGGCACGTTGACGATGAATTCCGCGTCAAGGGCCTGGGAGGCGGCCATCACCTGCCCGCCCAGAGTGAGCGCCACGGGCCGGGCACGGGAGAAGTTGACCACCGGCACGCCCAGGCCCCGCAGCGCCTTGTCCAGGCCGCAGGCCCTGGCAACGATGCGTGCGGTGCCGAAGGCCGGGGAATCGCCCACGGTGACGCGCGCCCCGCGGTCGAGCAGATAGCGGCAGACGGCACGCACCACGGCGGGCTCGGTGCAGGCCAGCCCCGCGTAGGCCGGGGCCACCAGGTTGGGTTTCACGAGCACGCGCGTCCCCTTGGCGGGGCGGCAGCCTGCCAGCTCCAGGAGGCGGCCCGCCACGGCGTCCAGGTCCGTCCGGCCGTAGCCCTCCATGCGTTCGAGGAAAGCTTGGCGATGCATGGGCGCTTCACTACACGCACCGGCCCCTTTCGCCAAGCCGCGCCAGGGCGGCCCCTGCGGCCCCCGAGTCCCCTCGGACGCGCCTGGACACGCCCGCCTCGCCCCGCGACATCCGTCCTGCGGGGCCGCGGCCTCCGCTCCCGGGGAAAGGAGCTTCCGGCTCAGCCATCCAACAGGCAGGCGTCAGGCCGAGACGGCCTGATCGACGCGTCCGTCCCCTTCGGCCGGGTCCGGGCGCTCCGTGAGCATCTCGCGGTTGGAGGCTCCGGGAGGCACCATGGGAAACACCATGGCTTCGGCGTCCACGCGCGCGTGCACCAGGGCCGGCCCGGGCCGCGACAGGGCCTCGTCCAGGGCGCGGCTCCAGTCCTCTTCCGCCTCCAGGGAAACGCCCGCTATGCCGAACGCCCTGGCCAGGGCCGCGAAGTCCGTGCCGCCCTCGAAGCGCGAGGCCGTGCGACGCCCGCCGTAGAACAGCCGCTGCTGCTGGGAGACCAGGCCCAGGCTGCGGTTGTCCAGCACCACCACCTTCACGTTGGCCCCGGTCTCGGCCAGGGTGGCCAGCTCCTGCACGTTCATCTTGAAGCTGCCGTCGCCCGAGAAGCAGACCACCTGCGCGCCCGGTTCGGCCAGGGCCGCCCCGATGGCCGCAGGGAGCCCGAAGCCCATCACGCCGAGGCCGCCCGAGGTCAGGAACCGGCCGGGGTTGCGGAAGGGAAAGTCCTGGGCCACCACCATCTGGTGCTGGCCCACGTCGGTGACCACCACGGCGTCGTCGCGCAGGCGCTCCGCCACCCGCGCCACCAGCTCCCTGGCCTCGTGGGGCGGGCGCGCCTCTTCGCGCCGGGCCTCTGGGAGGCGGGGCATCGGGGCGTCGTCCAGGCCCTCCACCTCGGCCAGCCAGCCGCCCCGCGCGCGGCGCTCCACCAGGGGCAGCAGGGCCTCCAGGAAGTGCGCCGCGTCGGACTCCACGGCCACCTCGGCGCGCTTGATCCGGCCGAGTTCCGCCGCATCCACGTTGACATGGACGATGCGCGCCCCGGGACAGAAGGTCTCGGGCCTGCCGGTGGCCCGGTCGTCGAAGCGGCTGCCCACGGCCAGGAGGAGGTCGCAGGCGTCCAGGGCGCGGTTGGCGCGCGCGTGGCCGTGCATGCCGTGCATGCCCAGGCAGAGGGGGTGGGCGTCGGGGAGCGCGCCCAGGCCGGTGAGGGTCATGGTCACGGGAAGCCCGGCTTTCTCGGCCAGGCGGCGCGCCAGCTCCGGGGCGCGCCCGCGCGATGCGCCCCCGCCCAGGAGGAGCACCGGGCGGCGTGCGGCGTTGACGAGGGCCGCCGCGCGCGACACGTCCCAGCGCGACGGCGCGGGCCTGGCCGGCGGTTCCCCCGGAATCAGCGAGAGGGCCGGGGGCGTGAAGCGCCCGGTCTGCACGTCCTTGGGCACGTCCAGCAGCACGGGGCCTGGGCGTCCGGTCACGGCGGCCTCGAAGGCCTCTTCCAGTGCCTCGGGCAGCTCGCTCGCGGAGCGCACCATGCGGGAGTATTTGGTCAGGGGACCGGCCACGGCCACGATGTCCACCTCCTGAAAGGCTTCGGTGCCGATCTGGGCCAGGGGCACCTGGCCGGTGATGCACACCAGGGGCACGCCGTCGCGCCTGGCGTCGGCTATGGCCGTGACCAGGTTGGTGGCTCCCGGCCCGGACGTGGCCAGGCAGACGCCGGGACGCCCCGTGAGCCGGGCCATGCCCTGGGCCATGAAAGCCGCGCCTTGCTCGTGGCGGGCCAGCACGTGGCGGATGGTTCCGCGCTGGGCCAGGGCGTCGTAGAGCGGCAGGATGGATCCGCCGGGGATGCCCGCGACGGTTTTCACGCCCCGGCTTTCCAGGAATTGGACGATGTAGCGAGCGCCTGTGGTCTGCATGGCTGCCTCCCTGCTGTGCCTGCGGTGCGGCGGGAGGCTTGGCCTGGAAAAGGAAAACCCCCGCCGGCTGTCCGCCTGCGGGGGTTGATGCTTCGGGGCTTACGGCAAACGAATCACAACCCGCTGGGAGCGGACGCGCAAAGAACCTGACGTACTACGACGCAGGAGGTGGCGGCGCATAGGGTCGTGAAACGGTGCATGGAAGCGACCTACGCCCGGCAGGGCATCCATGTCAAGGGGCGGCGCGCGGGAACGTCCGGGATGGTGCGCCGCGCTCGCCAGCCAGGGATTCGCCAGACACTAGGCCCTGGCCACGGGCAGCTCGGACCAGGCCGTGGTGTAGCGCGGCGAGCGCATGCCCTGGCGCATGCGCCACTCGCGCCGGACGCCGCAGCCGCCCAGGAAGAGGGCGTCGCGGCCCCATTTGGCGTTCACGCGGTCCACCACCCGGGACAGCGCGGCGGCCTCGGGATCGGGCGCGTCCAGGAGCGAGAGGCGTCCCGCCCCCTCGGGTTCGATGCCCGTGAGCATCACCCCGGCCTTCTTGTAGGCGAAGCCCGGGCGGTAGAGCCGCTCCAGCAGGCGCGCTCCGCCCTGGGCGATCACCCCGGCCCGGGCCGTGGCCGGGTGCAGGGCCTGGCTCAGGGCCGCGCTGTACTGGGGCTCGCCCTCCTTGAAGCGGTTGGTCTGCACCCAGACGAGCACCCCCGAGGCCACGCCTCCCTGGGCGCGCAGCTTCTCGGCCGCGCGGGAGGCATAGGCGAAGACGGCCTCGCGCAGGTGCTCCATGCTGGTCACCGGGCGGCCGAAGGAGCGCGAGGAGACGATGGACTGCTTGGGCCGGGGGGCCAGTTCCAGGGGGATGCAGGGCGTGCCGTGCAGTTCGAGCCAGGTGTGCAGCCCGGTGACGGTCATCTTCTTGTGCACGCGCTCGCGCGGCAGGCGCATGAAATCCAGGGCCGTGGTCACGCCCCGGGCCTTGAGCCAGCGGCCACGGCGCGGCCCCACGCCCCACACGTCCTCCACGTCCAGGCGCGCCAGCAACTCCTCGCGCGCGCGGCCCCGGGGCAGGAGGAGCACGCCGCCCAGGGAGGGGTCCTTCTTGGCCATCTTGTTGGCGGCCTTGGCCAGGGTCTTGGTGGGCCCCATTCCCAGGGACACGGGGATGCCCGTGGCCCGCAACACGGCCTCGCGCACGCGCCGGGCGGCCGCCTCCGGGCCGCCCTCCAGACCGGCGAACTCCAGAAAGGCCTCGTCGATGGAATAGACCTCCATGCGCGGGACCATGGCCCCGGCCGTGGCCATCACCCGGGCGGACATGTCGCCGTAGAGGGCGTAGTTGGAGGAGAACACGGCCACGCCGTGGCGGGCGAAAAGCGCGCGGCACTTGAACTCGGGCGCGCCCATGGGCACGCCCAGGGCCTTGGCCTCGGCCGACCGGGCGATGACGCAGCCGTCGTTGTTGGAGAGCACCACCACGGGGCGACCGGCCAGGCGGGGGTCGAAGGCCCGCTCGCAGGAGGCGTAGAAGTTGTTGCAGTCCATCAGCGCGAGGTCCACCGGGAGCCTCCGGGAGTCAAGGAATGGATGACATGCAGGGCCACGCCCCAGATTTCCACGCCGCGCTCGCCGTCCAGGGGAACATGCGGGTAGTCCGGGTTCTCGGGGGCCAGCGCCAGCCCCCGGCCCAGGCGTTTGAGGCGCTTCACCGTGAGCTCGCCGTCCACGGCGGCCACCACCACGTGGCCCGGCCTGGGCTCCACGGAGCGGTCCACCACCAGGAGGTCGCCCGAGTGGATGCCCGCGCCGCGCATGGAATCGCCCTGCACGCGCAGGAAATAGGTGGAGGGCGGATTGCGCACGAGGTGCTCGGCCAGGTCCAGGCGCTGGTCGATGTAGTCCTCGGCCGGAGAGGGAAACCCGGCCGGAGCGTGCACGAGGGGAAGCGCGAGCGTCGATGGCGGCATGACGCGATGTCTAGCGAATGATGACGATATCGTCAAGCTGAACGCGATACCCAGGGGGCGGGCGGGAACGGCCCATCGCACCGGAGAGCGCCGTGGAGCCTGCGGTTCTGCCTCCGAACGGCCCGCCCTACGCGGCCACGAGGCGGCGGATTCCCGTGATGAGCGCCCGGAAGCTGGGCGAACGGTTGTTCTCCAGGACCAGGTGGGGGGCGATGGCCCGCGATCCGGAAATTTTCTGGTAGGCCTTGTTCGTCAGATTCCGGAGTTCCCCGGAGGCGTCGGCCAGCAGGTCCGGGTTGCGGAACTTCTCCTTGCCCTGCTGGGCGCGCAGGCCCTTGAGTCCCAGTCCCTTTTCCACGGCGGCCAGGTCGCCCAGATAGAAGCTCTCCAGTTCCCGGCAGGCAATCCGCACCAGTGCCTCGGGCCTTCCGGCGGCTCGACTGATGGCGGCGAGCGTTTCCTTGACGGCCCGGCAGTCGCCCCTGTCCTGGTCGCGCAGGACGACGAACATCGAGTCGGCCTTCCGCCAGCCGCGCAGCTTGCGCAAGAGTTCCTTTTCGAGGGCCTGTTTTCCCGGGAAGGGGAAATACGCCGGATGGATGTCCGCCGGGAGGAGGCGCGGCAGAACGCCCTTGAGCATCGCCTCCGCGGAGAGTTCTTCCAGAAAGAAGACCAGGGTCTTCACTGCGGATCGGCTCCTTCGAAAAATCCCTGCGCCCACAGGTGGCCCATCCTGTCTCCATCCTCCATGTAGGCCTTGATCTGCTCGTCCTCCCTTGCCCGGCGCACCTGGGTGTATCCATCCTTCTTCACCAGCCAGAACACTTCGTCGAGTTCCACTGCGTTGAGGAAATCCGGCGAATGGGTGGAGACGAACACCTGCCCGCCCCGTTCGGCGTAAGCCCGGAACTCCTCGGCAAGCTCCTGCAACAGTTTCGGGTAGAGCTGGTTCTCGGGTTCTTCGACGCAGAGCAGCGGGTGCGGCTGGGGATCGTAAAGCAACGTGAGGTAAGCCAGCATCTTGATGGTCCCGTCCGAAACGTAGCGGGCCAGGAAAGGGTCCTCGAAAGAGCCGTCCTGGAACTTCAGCAGCACGCGGCCCTCTTCCGTGGTTTTGGCTTCCACGCTGGAGATGCCGGGAACCCGAGACTGCAGAAGCGACAGAATCCTGTCGAACGCTTTCCTGTGGTTCTTGTACAGATACTCGATGACCAGCGAGAGGTTTTCGCCCTCTCGGGAAAGGTGCTCGGCATAACCGGCTTCCTGCTCGGGGCGTGCACGGCTGATGTGAAAATCGGAGACATGCCAGTTCTCGATGAGGTTGCCCAAGGCCACCACGGCCTGGAACCGCTCGAACTGTGCGAGCCCTTTGATGGCTAGGATATCCGGCGATTTCAACCGCTGTTCCTCGCGGTTCAGTTCACTGACTTCCTTGACGGAATCAACTTCGTTCGTGACGGCACGGCCCTCCCCCTTGGAGAAATTCAGGAACTGCCATGGTTGCCCGCTGCTGCCCCTGCGGTATTTCAGGATTTCCCGCTCGACAAATGCCTTGCCGTTCTTCTCACTGATTTGGAGACTGTACGTTGTCAACGGACCATCCGGCTTCGATCGGAACTTGATCTCGATCTCGATGGGGCCATCGGAATTCCGGCTCCGTACCTCTTGAAAGCCCCGGCTCCCGCCGAGCCTGACCAGCGCGGCGTTGACGTTGCTGGCCATGGCATCGCGCAGGAATCCGAAGACGCTGAACACCGTGCTCTTGCCGGTGCCGTTGGCCCCGACGACAACGCAGAAGTTCGGAAGATCGGAAAACACGACATCCCGGAAAGACTTGAAGTTCTTCAGCCTGAGCGATTCGATCTTCATTGGGTCTCCGCAGTGTCCGGCCAGGGAGTTCGGGTGGCGCGGGCCGCAACGCCGCATGGCCGCCGTGAGCCTTCCAGGTAAGAATCAGCCCCGGACGGACGGCGTGCGAGAAGGATGCGTCACGGAGTTCTCAAAGAGTCACCGCATGCATCGTGCAGGAAATGCGTCAAATCATCAAGAGGTTGGGCCTCATGCGGGGTGATCAACCTACGAGAATCCGACTGTTCGTGGCCAGGCCGCGCAAGTCGTCCAGATTCATGCCGGTCACACTCTCTCTGCTCCGACGTCTCCGGCCTGTCCTCTCTGCCGGGTCGTCTCCGGTGAAACCCGCGAAGCAATTGCCGGGGTCCGGGGGGAGGCTCTCGCCCCGGCGGGGTCCGGGGCGGAGCCCCGTTCCTCCACGCCTGGCCGGCCGCCCTGCGTCGCCGCCGCGCCCAGTCCCGGTCTATTCGAAGCGCAGGATGAAGCGTTCCAGGTCGTTGGGGTCGCCGTCCTGGTAGTCTTCGGGGTAGAGCAGCGCGCCCATGAAGAAGATGCTCTCCAGGTCCAGGGCCATGTTGGCGCGCCGGGCGAAGTCGCGCAGGCCGTGGAGCAGGCGTTGGGCGGTCTCGTCGCCGCCGTCCAGGAGGGGTTCGACCGCTTCGGCCAGGTCGGCGAGGCGTTCGCACTTCTCGGCCATGCGCAGGCGGTGGGTTTCCTTGTCGCCGCGCTCATGGAGGGCGGCCAGGGCCTGGGCTTCCAGGGCGCGGATGTCGTGCGCGGCCTCGCGGGCGAGGTCCAGGGCCTGTGCGATCTGTTCGGTGTGTTCCATGGGGTGCTCCGGGCTCGGGCCTAGTACATCTGTTTGAGCAGGTCCTCGCCCGTGGCCAGGGGGGCGTTGGGGTCGGAGAAGTTGACGTTGCCGTCGCCGCCGATGATGCCCGCGAAGGCGTTGCGGTCCTGCCCTTCCTTGAAGGGCATCTGCACGCCGTCCACGCTGGCCCAGGCGATGCCCGGGGGCTGGGGGAACTCCTCGGTGGGGTAGAAGGGCTCCACGGCCATGCGGTATTCGATGAACGCGGGCAGGGCCGCCGTGCCGCCGGTCTCGCCCTTGCCCATGGACTGCACCTGGTCGAAGCCCAGGTAGACGCCGGTGAGCAGGTAGGGCGTGAAACCGATGAACCAGGCGTCCTGTTCGTCGTTGGTGGTGCCGGTCTTGCCCGCGATGGGCTTGCCGATCACCGTGGCCTTGCCCGCGGTGCCCGCGCGCACCACTTCGCGCAGCATGGCGTCCATGATGAAGGCCGTCTGGGGCGACATGGACTGGCGGCGTTCCGGCTCGGATTTGTAGAGTTCCTGGCCGTCAGGCCCGGTGACGGAGAGCACGAAGCGCGGCTTCACCGATTCGCCGCCGTTGGCGAAGGCGGTGTAGGCCTGGCAGAGGTTGATCAGGTGCACCGCGCCCGCGCCCAGCGAGATGGGCAGGTAGGGGCCGAGCTCGGACTCGATGCCCATGTCCTTGGCGCGCTGGATCACCTTCTGGATGCCGATCTGCTGGGCCACGCGGATGGTGACGAGGTTGCGCGACTTGGCCAGGGCGGAGCGCAGGCTCATTTCGCCCTGGAAGCCGCCCTCGTAGTTCTCGGGCTTCCAGATCTTGTGGGTGACGGGGTCCTCGTAGATGAAGGGGCTGTCCATTACGCGCGTGGCGGGCGTCATGCCTTCGTCGATGGCCGCCGAGTAGACGATGGGCTTGAAGGTGGAGCCGCACTGACGCAGGGCCTGGGTGGCCCTGTTGAACTGGCTCTTCTCGAAGGAGAAGCCGCCCACCACGGCCAGCACCGCGCCGGATTTGGGGTCCATGGAGACCATGCCGCCCTGCACGTCGGGTTCCTGCTGGAGGATGAGGTCCTCCCCGGCGCGGGGGGCGGTCTTGGAGGGGGCCTTGCCCTTGTTGCGCGGGTCCTCGGGGGCCAGGGAGACGAAGACCACGTCGCCGGGGCGCGGCCCCTTGTTGCGGGTCCAGCCAAGGAACTTGGCGTCGATGGTCCCGGTGGACTTGCCGAAGCGCACGGTGAGCCCCCTGGGGGAGGCCTCTGTGACCAGGGCCTTGGCCCAGGCCCCGGCCTTGAACTGGTCCATGTTCACGTCCTGGGCCAGGAAGTCGTTCCACTGGTTGGGGGGCAGCGATTCCACCGGGCCGCGCCAGCCCCGGCGCTTGGAGGAGGCCACCAATGCGCCCCGCAGGGCCTTCTCGGCCTGCTCCTGATGGAAGAGGTCGCATCCGGTGACCACCTTGAGCCCGCCCGTGTAGACCGTGTCCTCGCCGTAGTGGTCCACCAGCCAGCGGCGGACCTCTTCCAGGTAGTACGCTCCAACGCCCCAGCTCTGTTCCTCCATGGCCTTGTAGACCAGGGGTTCGCGCACGGCCTTGTCGTGGTCGGCCTGGGAGATCCAGCCGAGTTCCAGCATGCGTCCGAGAACGTACTTCTGGCGGACCTTGGCGGCGTCCGGATCCTTGTAGGGGTTGTAGCGGCTGGGGGCCGGGGGCAGGCCCGCCAGCACGGCGGCCTGGGCCAGGGTGAGGTCCTTCACGTGCACGCCGAAGAAGGTGCGCGCGGCGCTCTCCACGCCGTAGGCGCGCGAGCCGAAGAAGATCTGGTTGAGATAGATGGTGAGGATTTCGTCCTTGGTGAGGTAGCGCTCCAGGCGGTAGGCCAGGATGGCCTCCTTGATCTTGCGCTTGAAGCTGCGCTCGGGGGTGAGCAGCAGGCGCTTGATGATCTGCTGGGTGATGGTGGAGCCGCCCTGCCGGGAGGTTCCGGCCTGGAGGTTCTTCACGAAGGCGCGGAAGATGGCCACGGGGTCGACGCCTTCGTGCTGGTAGAAAGAGGAGTCTTCGGCGGCCAGGAAGGCCTTGGGCAGGAAGGGCGGCATCTCCGAGAGGGAGGCCAGGAAGCGCTTCTCCGCGAAGAGGTTGCCCAGCACCTTGCCGTCGTGGGTGGTCACGGTGGTGACCACGGGCGGCCTGTACTCCGTAAGGTTCTTGAAGCCCGGCAGGTCGCTGGCGGCCCAGAAGTAGACGCCCACGAGGCCCACGCCCGCGCCAACCACGCACAAGGCCATGAAGAGCACGAAAAACAAAATGAATTTACGCATTGTTCTCCACTTTGGCCGGAAGCGGCTCCTCCGGCCCCCCGGGGACGAGGCCCCAGGCCAGGCGCAACCGCCCGTGCAATTCCCGGACGTTTGCCGGGGTCATTCCCAAGAGTTCCAGCATGCCCGCCACGGTGCGGGCCTCGGTGCAGGCCAGGCAGCCCCGCGCCTCGAACGCCGTGACGGCCCCTGCCGATATCCAAAACGGAAAGAGACGGCAATAATAAGGCCTTGCCTCCCGGGGCAGCACGCAGCCGTCCGGGGCCAGGAAGGCGCAGGCCCCGTCGGGCCGCGTGGCCAGGCGCAGATGCTCGCCGTGGGGCGGGAAGCGCCGCGTCACCAGGGCGCGGTCCCCGGGGAAGAGCCTGCGCAGGTTGTCCAAGAAGGACTTGGAGTTTGGCGCCCCGGTGAGCCCCCCCAGCCGGGGCCCGTACTCCACGATGCGCTGGCGCTCCAGTTCCGAGACCGGGAAGCAGATATCTTCCTGGCCCGGGTTGAGGCGGCAGCAGGTGGCGCCTACCGCCGCGCAACGGGCGCAGACGTAGGCGTCCTTGGTCTGGTTCATGTCCGGGCGTCTCCTGCAAAGCCTTTATGACCGCCCGGGCGCGCTGGCAAGCCTCCCGAAGAAACCCGCGCCGCGCGGACCGCTGAACGCCGTACGCCCCCCATCCCCTGGCAAGCCCCGCCGCGCTTGGCACGAAGGGCTTTCGCCAGCCGGAAACGACCGACGCCCCGGAGTGCCGGAACCCGACGACCTGAGCAAAAGGGCCGGTTGATCCTCCGCGATTTCAGCATGTTATCCGGCACGAGCGCATATCGCCAAGCCTGTTGATTGTGATTTTTTTCATTTGCCCACTTTTTCCCGTTGACGGGTGTCAAAACGTGAGGTTATGGAGGGGTCGGCAGTGGTGAGGAACGCGGCGACGCATTTCGACTGAACCTTTTGGACCCTTTTCCAATCCAGTCCTTGCGCCGCCTCGGCGATCGGTGCGTTTAATCCCGACCGCCTTGGTAGCAACGCTTTTTTTCATACAATATAGGTATTCGCCATGAGCACTCGCGTGAAGGATTCGTTCGCCCAGCTGATTCGTCCCGTCGATAATTTCAACGCCGAAGGCGTGCACGGCTGCACGACCTGCAAAAAGGCCATCACGTTGCAGCTTCGCATCGTCGATGAGAAGGTCGAGGAAGCCGGCGGCAAGGCCGAGGGCTGCTTCTACAGCCGCCAGTGTCTGGCCGCGCTGATCTCCATGATCAAGGGCATGTCCATCTACGACCTCTACCCCATGACCAACGCCGACCTCCGTCCCCACCTCGCCGTGGTCAAGGACGACTACGACTGCGACGTTTTCACCATCGGCGCTCTCAAGCTCGCCCTGCGCGACTACGAGAAGAAGATGGCCGCCTAACGGCGAAACACTGCCCGGAACGGGGCCGCCGAAAGGCGGCCCCGTGAGGCTGCTGAAAAAGTCGGCTTTGCGGCTTATTCAGCAGCCCTGCGCGGAGCGCAGCCTGGAGCAGGGCGGCTTTGCCGCCCGTTAGCGACTCTAACAAGCCCCGCTTCGGGGTTTGTCATCAGGCTGACGGGGCCGCCGAAAGGCGGCCCCGTTTCTCTTTGGACGCCGGAATGCCCGGCACGCGATGAACAACTGATCCCGCCCTCCGGGCGATGCCGCACCCTCCGGATGGACGCATGACCCAGACGCTCCGGGGATTCCCGCTCTACCTTCAGGCCTTCGGCCTGTGGCTCTCCTTCCTGGCCTGCGCCGTTGCCTGCGGCGCGGCGCGCGAGTTCCTGCTCACCCCGCGCCTGGGCGACACCCTGGCCCGGGCGGTGTGCACGGTGTTCCTCTGCCTGATTTTTCTGTGGGCCGCGCGCTGGTTCGTGCGCCGGGGCAACGTGCGGGACACGGCGTCGCTCCTGGGCGTGGGACTCTTCTGGTGCCTGGCCACCCTGGCTTTCGAGTTCGGCTTCGGATTGGCCCGGGGCCTGCCCCTCTCCGCCCTGCTGGCGGACTACGACCTCTTCCGGGGACGCCTCTGGCCGCTCGTGCCCATCACGCTCCTGTCCGGACCGTATCTTTCGCGCAAGCTATTCCTCTAGTGTTGGCGGCGCTCATCTGAAGTGAGATGGTTATAACCTGACAGCCCCCCCACCCTATGGGCGGGCATCATTGGCTTGACTGTGCTGAGATGGTTATATTTTTACTGTTTTCCCTCGAAAGCGGAGGTGGGCATGCCGACCCTGTCTGGGATAGCCGTGGAGTTGCGAAGCTTCAGGCACCCTAACCAAGGAGATCGTCATGACCACCGATCAGAAAGTAGCACGGAAGAAGCTGAGCTTGCTAGAGTTGGCCACCGAGTTGGGCCATGTGAGCAAAGCGTGCAAGCTCGTCGGCTATTCGCGACAGCTGTTTTACGAGATTCGCCGCAATTTCCCGACGTAAGAAGCCGAAGGGCTGTTGGATCGCCCCCTGGGCCACGCGGACCGCACCCGAACCGTGTGGAGGACTCCGTGGAAAAGGCCTTTCTGGATTACTGCCTGACGTACACCCCACGCATGGCCCACTGCCCGTAGCGCCGTATCTGGCTCTTCAGGGCATCCAGGTCAGCTCTGCCGAAGTCCGAGGGGCTTGGAGCCGTCATGGCCTGTTGACCAAACACGAACGGCTCATGCGCCTGGAAGAAAGCGTGCGCGGGCAAAAGCTGAAGCGGTCCAACGAGCAGATCAGACTTCTGAAGCGCGTTAGCCCGGAGTTCCGCGCCCGGCACATCGAGGCCAGCCACACGGGCGATTTGGTGTCCGTGGACACCTTCATGGTGGGCTCGCTCAAAAGCGTTGGCCGGTTCTACCTGCAGTCGGTCATCGACTGCCATAGCAGGTAAGCTTGGTTCGACTGTACACCAGGAAGCTGCCGCTGACCGCGGCGCATGTGCTCAACGAGGACGTTCTTCCGTTCTTTGAGGAGCACAACGCCCGGGTCGAAACGATCCTCTCGGACAATGGGCGCGAGTTCCGTGGCAGACCGGACAAGCACCCACATGAGCTGTTCCTTCAGCTCGAAGGCGTCGAGCACAGAACGATCATGGTTCGCCGCCCGCAAAGCAACGACTTCGTTTAGCGCCTGCACCGGACATTGTTCGAAGAGCATTTTCGGATTCAAGGCAGGCAGATTTGGCATGAATCAATGGAGGAGATGCAGAAAACACAGGAATCGTATCTCCAGCACTACAGCCGGGAGCGCCCGCACCAGGACCGAGACATGAACGGAAGGACACCCTGCCCCGACCTCCTCGAAGGCCTTTTTGAAGGAAGCGAGGCAAACACAGACGAATCGGGAGAATCAGCTTAAAAGCTGCCCCGCCAGGGAGGCGGCGCCAGGCAATAACCATCACTGTACAACTTGACAAAAGCATTCAATTGGAACATGATTTAACAAGATGTAATATTTCACTATTTCAATTAAATTGACGGGTGTGCATGGCGAATGGCCAATTCCATTCGCTTCCGGAGGTGTAATGAGCGCTTGTGCTGAACTGTATGCTGAATTTATTAGTGATGTCACATCACTCCCTGCCCGAATAAACGTGGCAGTTTACGGAACCGGAAAAGTGGGGCAAGGAGTGGTCCTCGCTTTAAAAAAGTGTCGTCCTGACATCTCTTTCGATTTCTATTTTGATAGCTTCAATAAAGGAAGCCAGGATGGTTCTCCAATATATGTCTTTGCAGACAACAAAAGTCTAGCGCGAAAGGTAGACATTGTTATCATTGCGTCGGCCTTTTGGCCAGATATTGAAAAAATCCTTATTGATGCCGCCGTGAGGAACTACATAATTTGCAATGCTGACCCGATGAATCGATCTCTTTTCAATGATGACCAACAAAAACATTACGCGCCGACAGTCGAAGCAAACCTGCAAAGCCTGGAAGACTACTCTTCACGGGAAACGTATAAGGTGTGCTATGCGATGCGCTGCATGTTTGTACCGCGAAGACAGCAGGCCGACGTGTACAAAACACCTGACTCCATACTGGACAAAGGAGGGCAATATCTCAGATACGTCAACTGGAACAAGGTCTATACAGCCATTGACGGAGGAGTGTTTGACGGAAAAACAACCGAGGACTTTCTGCAAAAAATGCCACCTGGGGCACTAGTCATCGGTTTTGAGGCGGATCAATCAAATGTCGAGAAATTCAACCTTCGTAATCAATTTGCCGGACCGTCAAGAAAGCTGGAGGCCCGGGCTCTGTGGCGCTCAAATTGCTTAGTCGAGTTGACCCCTCTGGGAAGTGCGTCAAGCACCAGAGAGGGCACTCCAAATCAAACGGGATTGAGTGTCCCAGCCATCACTCTTGACGAATATGTTCGAACAAATGGTTTAAAAAAAATCGATCTGATCAAGCTGGATGTCGAAGGATCTGAGACTGCGATCCTCGAAGGCGCCGAGGAAACAATACGCGAGCACAGGCCACAGTTGGCAATCTGTATTTATCACTCAGCGGCCGAGTTTGCCACGATCCCCGAACTTCTGCGTACCACGTTGCCCGGCTACAAGCATTATGTTGCCCATTATGGAAAAGAAATATTTGATGAAACAGTGTGGTATTCTATTCCCGAGGAGTGTGTGGAAAGCTAGCTCGGGACCGGGCTCGAAATCGGGAGCAAGTGTACAATGAAGGTTATTGCCTGACACCGCCGCCCTGGCGGGGCAGCTTTTAAGCTGCTTCTCCCGATTCGTCTGTGTTCGCCTCGATGCCTTTAAGAAGGCCTTCGCGGAAGGCGGCGCAGGGAAGGTCACTACCGCGAATACCCGATGAGCTTGCACGCACTACTCACATTGCCCAGCTCCTTCGCCAGCTCCAGCAAGGCCAGTTTCCTTCGTGCTACTTTCTCGCCGTTGGTCATGACGATCTCCTCGGTTAGGGTTGGGTGAAGCTTCGCAACTCCACGCGTACCCCAGCCAGGGTCGGCATGACCACCTCCTCTTTCGAGAGGGGCTGTCAGGTTTATACCCTGAGGGGCCCACCCAGGCCCACCGCCGTTCCATGGCCGCACATGCGCCGTCGCCCACCGGGCTCACTGCATTAAGGGCCATCTCCCCCCGGACCGCGCCGCCGGTCGGCGGCAAGGCCCTGTAGCCGACCTCTCCCCTACTCCACGCCCATGCCCGGGTGATGCGCCGCCGTGTCCATGGCCTCGCGGTGGCAGCTCTGGCAGTTCTTCTTGCCGCCCATGGCCCGCGCGAGCTTCTGGTATTGCAGGGGTTGCAGGTTGTCGCGGTCCGCTCCGTAGGGGTTCACCGCCGGATAGACCGAGTGGGCCGCGCCGTGGCAGTCGGCGCAGGTGAGCGCCCCCATGTCGTCGGGCTTGGCCTTGAAGAGGTCCCCGGCGTCCTTGGTCCAGACGCCGTAGGCCTGGGCCTGTTCGGGGGCCTTGTAGCCCGTGTGGCAAGTGACGCATTTGGGCTCGTTCACCCAGGGTTCACGCGGAACGGGCGCGCCCTCGCGGGGCTTGATGAGGGCCATGAGCGGCTTGGCGGCCGCCACGCCCTGCTGCTCCTCGCGGACGAGCAGCGAGAGGGCGTGGTCCTCCATGGCCCCGTGGCAGCTGGTGCAGTCGAGCCCGGCGGCCGGATGCGGGTCGCGCAGGGCGCGCGTCGCGCCCATGGGGTCGGTGGGGTGGCACAGGTTGCAGGCGTCGGCCCCGCGCCCGGCCAGATAGACCGCGTGCAGGCCGTGCATGGAGGCCGAGAGGTTCATGGCCCGGCCCTTGCCCTCGCCCGAATGGCAGCCCTTGCAGCGCAACGGGCCGGACTGGCCGGCGAGCGCTGTGAGGCTCAGGCGGTCGTGGGCCTTGAGCACGTCGCGCACGGTGGCCTCGGAGAGGCCCCCCACGCCGTGGGACCACTCCCCGCCGTGGCAGTTCCTGCAGCCCATCTCCGAGGAGACCGGCAGCACCACCTTGGTCTCGGCCAGGAGTGTCTTGCCTTCGGCGTCCCAGGCGCGCACCACGCCCACGGGATAGGGCCTGAAGGATCCGTCGGCCCCGTAGGGCGACAGAGAAACGTAGGGGGCGCGGTAGCGGTTGCCCTCGGCCTTGAGCGTCAGGGCGGGCTGCCCCACCACCTCGCAGGTGACGCGGGCGTTCGTGACCAGCGACGGCCCCGGCCCCCGGCGCACCAGCTGGGCCGTGAGCCCCTGGGCGGGCAGGCCCAGGACCATGCGGCCGTCGTGGGGCTCGAACATGCTGATGGCCCGGTCGGCTGCGGCCACGAGCACGTATTCGGCGTCGTCGGCGAAGGGCGCGGGAGTCTCGGGGGGCAGCTGGGCCAGGGCTGCGGCCTTGGCGGGCCTGTCGCCCCCGATCTCCTGGGCCAGGAAGGCGGCCAGGGCCTGCTTCTCGGCCTTGCTGCCGAAGAAGGGCGGCATGTAGCGCCCGATCTTGCCCAGGCCCGTGAGCAGCGATTCCATCCCCGTGAGCGAATACTTGGCCGCGCGGGGCCGGATGTCCAGGAGCGGCCCGCCTGTCGAATGGCAGCTGGCGCATTGCAGGTAGAAGAGTTCCCGCCCGGCCTCGATGCGGTTCTCGGGCGTCACCTGCTTCACCCGCGACCAGCGCGCCTTGGCCAGGAAGCCCGACTCGTTCAGCGCCGGGGCCTGGGCCACGAGCACGCCGTTGGAGTAGACGTGGCCCGTGACCAGGTAGGGCCTGCGCGCGGCCTCGCGCATGTATTCGTAGGAGCCGATGAACAGGAACGAGGCCGCAAGGACGGCCACGGACGCGGGCCTGGCCCAGCGCCGGGGCAGCCCCCCGGCCAGGAGCGCGCCGCCCGCCAGCATGGCGGGCACGGCCCACCAGAACACGCGCATGCCAGCCGCCACCTCGGGCGAGCGGCCCAGGGCCAGGGCCTGCTGTCCGGGCGTAAGCGCCGCGATGTGCCACCAACCGGCCGCCACCACCACGGGCAGGGGCAGGATGGTCCACAGGGCGCAGAAGCGCGAGAGGCTTTTGCGCTGGCTCTCCGTTTCCGAAGCCTGGGCCGTCAGGAGGCCGAAAGCACCGGCCAGTGCGGCGGCCATGGCCGTGCGGAACACCAGGCCGGGGAAATAGGTGGGGTTGAAGAAGCCGTCCCAGAAACGGTGGGTGACGAGCCACTCGCCCGGGGTGAGCATGAAGGAGATGAAGCCCTGCACCACGGCCAGCGAGCCCCAGGCGAAGACGAAATAGAGCCAGGCCAGCACGAGCCTGCGCGTGGAGCGCGCCCCCTCGAAGGAGCGCATGTAGGCCAGGAGCACCACGATTTCGGCCAGGAAGAAGGTCCACTCCGTGGCCCAGCCCAGCACGAAGGAGTGGATGAGCACCGAGGTGGCCGCCGGGGCCGTCACCGAGATGGCCGCCCAGATGCCCACGCCCGTGAGCCCGCCAACCACCATGGTGAGCACCAGGAAAAACCGGGCGTGGCGGTGCAGGTAGTCGCGCAGGCTGGTCAGCCCCAGACGCTGGGTCCTGGTTTCCATGACGGCGATGAAGAGGCCCCCGCCCACGGCGAAGTGGGCGATGAACACGTGGATGGTGGCCACCAGGGCGATGAGCAGTCCGCCGCCCCAGTAGTTCCAGTGCAGGACAGGATATTCCATGGCGTCAAGCCCCCTTCCGGTCGACCTTGGGCATGCCCGACGCCCACAGGATCACCGCCAGCGAAAGAACCACGCACCCCAGGAACATGGCCGTGGTGGAAGGCTCCGGCGTCACGGGGAGCGTGGCCGGGTCGAAGAGCGGGTCCAGATAGAGGCTGCGCAGCACGCCGCGCAGGGCCGTCATCACGAGCACGGTGAGCGCGCCCGCCCCGGCCGCGGCCATGAGCCTGCCCCGGAAGGCGAAGACCACCGCCGCCAGGGTGAGCGCGACGCCCGCGGCCAGCAGCCCCGTGGCGGCCTTGTCCGCGCCCATGAAGGCCGGGATCATGTTCCTGGGCAGGGCCATGAGCCACCAGGAGCCCACCCCGGCCTGGAGCACCGTGGCCCAGCAGAACCAGGCCAGCCCCTCGCGGCGGATCTCCTCGCCGTGGGGGTCGCGCCGTTTGGCGCGGCCGTGGCCGATCATGGCCAGGGCCAGACCGCCCAGGGCCACGGAGGCCAGCACGAAATGCAGCCATCGCGGGATCACGGTGGGATCGGCCCAGGCCGTCAGGGTCCCGGAGGGGTCGGCGAAGTAGCCGCGCCAGAGGTCCGGGCGCACCAGGAGCACGGCGTTGTGGGTCTGGGCCAAGGAGGTGTAGAGGAGCAGCAGGCACATGAGCGCCCAGGTCCACACGCCCGGCCCCCTGCCCGCGTGGAAGGCGTACTTCTGGCGGTAGGCCAGGGCGTAGGCCCCCATGACGGCCAGCACCACGCCGAACCACCACACGGCCATGAGCGTGGAGCTCACGTAGAAGAACTGGCCGTAAAGCGTCTGCACGAAGAGCAGCGGGGCCACGCCCAGGTTCACGGCCAGGGCCGTAAGGTTGGGGGCCAGGCCCGCCTGCCGGTCCAGTCCGGGCGCGTCGCGCAGGGCGCGGGCGAAGCCCAGGAGCGCCAGGCCGAACATCAGGTTCATGAAGATCAGGTGAACTGCGAACGTGGCGTCCAGCAGGACCCTGAAGAACCAGGGCGATGCCGGAATGGCGTCGGCCGCCGGGATGAGAGCTCCGGGCTCCATGGATACCTCTTGACGCAAGGGTGCTTCGCGGGAAAAACGAGCGGGCCGCCCGCGAGATCGAAAGCGCAGGCCGCGCGCCCCGCGCGTCCTGCCGCACTGCCCCGTCGCCTGGGTATCATCTTTTCAAGGGCCGGAAAATAGTCTATCTTCGGTCGTCTTTCCCACCAGCGCCGCATCCTTTGCGCGTCGCGCGGAGACATCCATGGCCCTTCTTCTCTTCGACATCGGCAACACCAACATCAAGCTCGGCCTCTACCGCGCCGAGTCCGGGCTTTCGTCCTACGTGCTGCCCACGCCGCGCTCCAGCACGGCCGACCAGCTGGGGCTGGACCTGGCCGCCATTCTGGTCCGCGAGGGCGTGGAGCCCGAGGCGCTGGAGGCCGTCCTGGCCGTGAGCGTGGTGCCCCCCGTGAACCCCATGCTCCGCCAGGCCTGCAACCGCTTCCTGGGCAAAACGCCGCTCTTCGTGCCCGAGGACGTCCCCGTGCCTCTGGAAAACCGCTACGAGCGCCCCGAGCAGGTGGGGGCCGACCGCCTCGTGGCCGCCTACGCGGCCAGGCGCTGCTCCTCCACCCACTGCCTCGTCTCGGTGGACTTCGGCACGGCCACCACCTTCGACGTGGTGCGCGGATCGAGCTACCTGGGCGGGCTCATCTGCCCCGGGGTGCTCTCCTCGGCGCGCGCCCTGGCCCAGGACACGGCCAAGCTCCCCCAGATCGACCTGGAACCGGCCTCGCTCAAGCTGACCATCGGGCGCTCCACGGTGGAGAGCCTCAACCAGGGGCTGCTTTTCGGCTTCGCCTCCATGGTGGAGGGCATCCTGGACCGCCTGGAAGACCACCTGGGCGAGCCCGTCACCGTGGTGGCCACGGGCGGATTCGCCGCGCAACTGGCGCGCGTCTGCCCCGCCATCGCAAACGTCAGGCCCGAACTTCTTCTCGAAGGCCTGAGACTCGTGTATGAGGAATCCGCGCGCGCCCGCCACGCCCGCGCGAAGGACCGTGAACAGACCATCATCCCCCAAAGGAGAACCACATGAGCACCATCGCTGCTGTCTGGGCCAGGGAAATCCTCGACTCGCGCGGCAACCCCACCGTGGAGGTGGAGGTCACCCTGGATTCCGGCGCCGTTGGCCGCGCGGCCGTGCCCTCGGGCGCGTCCACCGGCTCGCGCGAGGCTCTTGAGCTTCGCGACGGCGAGAAGGACCGCTACGACGGCAAGGGCGTCAGCCGCGCCGTGGAGAACGTGCAGGGCGAGATCGCCGAAGCCGTGGTGGGCATGGAGGCCCTGCGCCAGACCGCCCTGGACAACCTGCTCATCGAGCTCGACGGCACCGAGAACAAGGGCCGCCTGGGGGCCAACGCCATGCTGGGCGTCTCCATGGCCAACGCCCGCGCCGCCGCCAACTTCCTGGGCCTGCCCCTCTACAACTACCTGGGCGGCGTGAACGCCAAGGTGCTGCCCGTGCCGCTCATGAACATCATCAACGGCGGCGCGCACGCCCCCAACAACCTGGACATCCAGGAATTCATGATCCTGCCCGTGGGCGCGGACACCTTCGCCGACGCCCTGCGCATGGGCGCGGAGACCTTCCACGCCCTCAAGAAGATCCTCGCCAAGGACGGCCACATGACCGCCGTGGGCGACGAGGGCGGCTTCGCCCCCAACCTGGCCAGCCACGAGCAGGCCTTCGACTACATCCTCAAGGCCATCGAGGCCGCTGGCTACAAGCCCGGCGCGGAGATCGCCCTGGCCATCGACGCCGCCGCCTCCGAGTTCTTCAAGGACGGCAAGTACACCTTCGCGGGCGAGAAGCGCGTGTTCAGCTCCTCCGAGCTGGTGGACTACTACCTGGGCCTCACCAGGAAGTACCCCCTCATCTCCATCGAGGACGGCCTGGCCGAGGGCGACTGGGACGGCTGGAAGCTCCTCACCGACCAGCTGGGCGACGCCATCCAGCTGGTGGGCGACGACGTGTTCGTCACCAACCCGGACATCCTGGCCGACGGCATCAACGAGGGCATCGCCAACTCGATCCTCATCAAGCTGAACCAGATCGGCACCCTCACCGAAACGCTCGACTGCATCGAGATGGCCAAGCAGGCCGCCTACACCACCGTGATCTCCCACCGCTCCGGCGAGACGGAAGATTCCTTCATCGCCGACCTGGCCGTGGCCGTGAACGCGGGCCAGATCAAGACCGGTTCGCTCTGCCGCTCAGACCGCCTGGCCAAGTACAACCAGCTCCTGCGCATCGAGGAGGAGCTGGAGGACGAGGCCCTCTACTACGGCCCCGTCATGGCCGCCCAGTGGTTCGACGAGGAAGGCGAGGAGTAGACCGAAAAGCCTATCAGGCGGCGGGGGCCTTGCCCCCGCCGCGACGAAGGAAGACCCCTTCCGGCGTGGCCGGGAGGGGTTTTTGATCATGCCCGCAGTATAGCGAAATTATTGAATTTTAACTGACCAGCCAATGCCCAGCGACGACGCTAGACTTCGTTCACCAATTCGACCGTGGCGAACTCGTTAGCACTATGTCTGGACATACCTCCAGCCCTACCTCCTCGGTTGACTAGTCTGTCCGGTCTAAACGGGGTACTCCACAATAACAGGTTTGATCGAACGATTTATCGAACGATTTCCCTCAGTTCGAACTTGTAAGAAATCCTTACAAGTTGCCGCTTCACTCAGTTCGCCCTCCTCATTGACGGCCTTGAGGTGCATGGAATTGTTCTGCGGACTGGCTTGGTCTTTTCAGCCGGTTCACCCCGGTCAGAAGCCCCGAAAGCAACGGCATGGCCGAGGCTTTCGTCAAAACTTCAAGCGCGATTACGTGTACGTCAACGATCGACCGGATGCTCGGACCGTCCTGGCCAGTTCGCTGCCTGGTTCGAGGACTACAACGGGATGCACCCACACAAGTGGCTGCGGATGCTCTCGCCCAGAGAGGTCATCCGATTCTTAGCAACCGCGGGGTGTTCAGTTTAGCGGGGGCGACTCCAGTCCTCGCCTACTAGAACAATTTCTTAATAGCCTCACATGCCGCAACATATTGGGGAACTTGACCAACCAATTTCCCCGCTCCATCCAGTATCGCAAAGAGCTTGAACCTGCTTGGCTTCTCCTTTTTCACCTCTTCCTTGGCATCTTTTAGGGCCGCAACAAGATCATCCTGTTCCTCGTCACTTTCATGAACCTTATTCTCCCTGAGGTATGCTACAAGCGCTTCCATAGCTGAAACCGCATCGATGGTATACGCTGATGAGTTCTGCCCGATCTGGACATTAGAATTGTGCGCATTAACCACATTGCTATTATAGGCGTGCACCACAAACCCATGCTTAGCGCATTTTTCTTCCTTCATTCTCGAGACCTCACGCCTTAGCTTGAATGTGAACGGCTCTATGTTATTCTTGTACCAACATTCAACAGATGAAATTTTGTGAGCAAAATGCCCGGGACGCAGCATGTCATCCGCTGCTTGCCCAAACCGCCCGAAGTAACGCTCAAGACTGCACATCATTGACAAAGAGGAGAAGTATGCGTCAAGCAATTCCACCATCTTGCTCTTAAAATCATCGTCAAACTCAACATCAAAATCGATCACCATGTCGCGTGCCTTTGAAAATATAAGTTTCACCGCACTATCTAGAATGGAAATATAAGCACATTGTATGTCATGCACAAATCCGCCACTCTTCACGGTTCCCTTAGCCGCGTGGCTTCTTTCAATGGTCGTTATGGAAGACGCAAGTTCTTGGTGTAAGTCGGCAATCCCACTGCGTACTTCACCAACATAATAGTTGATTATATCTATCTTATCCATACTTGTCGTGCTTCAGTACCACAGGTATGCTTTGCTCTCCAGCGTTGGGGCACAAAGAACGTCCACTGTCCTAGGCCATCATTTCGGATTAACTCGTGAATACCCATACCACCCCTGCCTCGCTTTTACCAGAGTCTTATAGCCAACAAGGGATGATTTATTCCTCAAGGCTTCTTATAGCCCTCAGTGTGGCACGCCCACTCGGAAATTATTGGGCCGTCAAGGATGGATGGTTAAGGCAGGGTCTTTGTCCGGAAGTTGCACCTGAAACACCCGGTTTGGGACATTGCATCCGCGCATCCCCAAATTCCGTCAGGGCAGCTACTTTCCGCCCCCCCACGCTTCCCGGTAGTCCTCCGCCAGCCGGTCGGCGGCCTCTTCCCAGGGTCCGGCGGGGGGCAGGAGGCGGGTGGTCAGGGTCAGGTCCGGCAGGGCGGGGCCGCCGAAGCGGGCCGACTCCACGCCCTGCACGGCGCAGTTCAGGCCCGCGCTCGCGAAGACGCGGCGCACCAGGTGCTCCAGGGTCACGGGCGTGGCCCCGGTGATGTGGTAGGTTCCCGGAGGGTGGTCGAGCAGCATGCGCTCCACCAGGGCCGCCGCGTCGCGCGCGTGCACCGGGGAGTGGCGCACGTCCGAGGCCGCAAGCACCTCCCGCGCGCCCGAGCGGGCCGCCTCCAGCAGGCGGTTCACGATCTGGGATTCCCCGCGCGCCGCCCGGTGGCCCAGAGCCATGGAAATGCGCGCCACCCAGGCCCCCGTATCGCCCAGCACCGCCCGTACGGCCTCCTCGCCCGCAAGCTTGCTCGCGCCGTAGGCCTCGGCCGGGCTCGGCGGGTCGCACTCGGAGCGCGCCCCGGGAGAGGCGTCTCCGAACACGCGGGAGCTGCTCAAGAACACGAAGCCGCAGCCAGCCTCCACGCAGGCCTCGGCCAGCCGGGCGGGACGCCTCGCGTTGTGCTCCATCAGCTCGTCCTCGCCGCCGTGGGAGAGTCCTGCGGCGTTGATCACCGCCAGCGGGCGATGGAGCGCTAAGGCCTCGCGAAAGCGGGCCACGTCGGCGATATCCAGGTCCGCGCGGGCCAGGGCCACGGCGCGCGCGCCCAGGCGCTGGGCGATGGCCGCGCCCAGGAGCCCCCCGGCCCCGAGCACCAGGAAGGGCCGGAGCCCGTGTCCTCGATGAAACGCCATGATGCCCTTTGCGACCCCGTCCGGGCCGCTACACGAAATCCAGATGCCGCCTGTCGGTGCCCAGGTAGTCCAGCAGGGCCAGGTTCTTGCCGTGCTGCACGCAGTGGTGGGCGCACGCGTCGCAGGGGCGCACCCCGCGCACGGCCCGGGCGTACTCCTCCGAGAGCCAGAACTCCTTGAGCGAGCGGTCGCGCACCGAGCCCAGCAGCCCGGAACGGGTGTACGCCTTGTCCTGGCAGGTGTACACGTTCTGGTCGGCCCCGATCACGTTGAGGAACACGCTCACGAAGGGGCAATAGTCGTAGGTTTTGGCGTACTGCCCGTCCATTTCGTGGAACTTGTCCACCACCTTGAAGGAGGCGTCGGCCAGCTCCGCCGCCGCCCGGGCGATGCCCTCGGCCGCCATGCGGAAGTGGGGGGCGTGGTAGTCGTTGTTTTCCCTGGCCGTGGTGCCCACCACGCAGCCCGAGACCTTCACGTGGTCCGCGCCCGTCTCCTTCATGAGCCTGAAGAACTCATAGACGCGGTGGGCGTTGTCGGCCGTGAGGATGAAGTTGATGCCCAGCTCGCAGTCGGCGTGCTTGCGTTTGGCGAAGGCGCGCAGATTCTCAATGATCCGGTCGAACTCTTCGGGCTTGAGCCCGCGCGAGCGGGCGATGGAGGGGCCGTCCAGGGAGTCCATGGAAACGCGCACCCAGCTGGCCCCGGCGGCCAGCACGTCGGCGGCCTCGCCGCGCAGGGCAGAGCCGTTGGTCAGGGTGGCCACCTTCACCCCGCCCTCCAGGAGCCGGGATGCCGCCTCGGCGAAATGGGGATAGATGAGCGGTTCGCCGCCGCCGGTGAAGGTGACGGCCCGCACGCCCACTTCGATCATGTCGGCGGCCATCTCCAGCATCTTGGCGCGGGGGATGCTGTCCTTCTCGGAGAGCAGTTCGCCCAGGAAGAGGCTGTCGCTGCGGTAGCAGCAGTAGGAGCAGCGGTGGTTGCAGGCGTTGATGGGCTTGAGCCGCACGTGCAGGGGCGGCAGCGCCCGGCCCTGCTCCAGGGCGTCCAGGCGCTCGCGGTAGTGAAAGATCTTCACCTGGCTGTAGAGGTTTTCCATGACGGACCTACTCGAAGAAGATGAAGGAATAATCGCCCTTGAAGCCGAAGTGCGCGTAGAGCCATTCCCATTCTTCCACGGAATAGAAGCTCTCGCACGTGAGCTGCCAGAACATCAGGTTCACCCGCTCGGCCTCATTGCGGTAGGATTCGAGCATCACGTAGGAGCGGGCGGGGTCCTTGGCCACGCGGTTGAGTTCGTCGATGGCCCGCTTGAGCTCGAAGACCTTGAGGTTGTGGAAGGTGGCCAGGGAGATCACCAGGTCGAAGGAGTTGTCCGCGAAGGGCAGTTCCTGGGCCGGGGCTTCGGTCAGGAAGGGGCGCACCTCCTCCTTGGCCGTGTCCAGGCCCCAGCGGGAGATGTCCACCCCGCGCACCTCCAGGCCCGGCAGGAGCTTCTTGAACTCGTGGAGCAGATGGGCCTTGCCGCAGCCAACGTCCAGGAGGCTCATGCCGTCCCTGAGCCCGTAATGCTCGATCATGGCCCGGGCCACGGGCTCCCAGCGGCCGTCGTAGCGGTAGCCGCCGTAGCCGTGGCTGCGGTCGCCGTCCCAGTAGTCGCGGCCGTAGCGCTTGGCCACGGTGGCGCACTCGATCTTGTCGTGGACGCACACCCGCTCTTTGTAGTCGCGGACGGTCTTCTTGTGCAGGACGGAGACGAAGTCGATGAGGGGCATGGCGCGATCCCGTGTTGGGGTTGGGGGGGCTACTTGAGGAGCGAGACGACGCTCTTCTGGAAGCCCACCTTGTCCAGGAATTTCTTGTTGCACACCGTGGCCACGGCCTCGGCCCCGGCCACGCTGCCCAGGAACCCGGCCACTTCGATGGGCAGGCCCAGGGCGCCGCAGAGCGAGACCACCGAAAGCACCGTGTCGCCCGCGCCGATGCGGTCCACCACCTTGGTGGTGAAGGCGGGCACGCGGAAGAAGCCCTCGGCGGCGGACCAGCACAGGCAGCCTCGTTCGCCCTGGGTGATCACGATGCGCTCGCAGTTGGCGCGCTCGGCCGCGCGCAGGATGAGTTCCTCCACGGTGGCGGTGCGGCTCCTGGCCTCCATGCGCAGCTCGTTCTCGGAGATGGAGATGAGGTCCGCCCGGCGGTACTTGGAGTAGGCGTGGTAGCCCTGGTTGCCCGCATTCATCTGGGTGTTGATGGCCAGGAAGCGGGCCTTCTCCTCCAGAAGCTCGGCCGTGTCGGGGTGGATGAGGCCGTGGCCGTAGTCGGCCACCACCACCAGGTCCATCTCGGGAAGGATCTCTTCGAGCCGTTGGCGGAAGCGCACCGAGTGCACGGGGTCGTACTCGTTGCCGTTCATGGTGTAGGTCTCGAAGAGCTTCTGGAAGGGGTAGCGTTCCACGAAGCGACGCTTCACCAGGGTGACGCCGTGGGGCACCTCCTGGAAGTCCTGCTCCACGTTGGGGCGCAGGCTCTCGCGGATGAAATCGAGCTGGGGGTTCTGGCCGCCCACCTGGGAGAGCAGCGAGACGCGGTCCGCGAAGGCGGCTAGGTGGTTGGCCACGGCCAGGATGCCCCCGGCGTAGCGTTCCTTGTGCAGGCACTTGGCCACGAGCACGGGCTCCTTGCCGGATTTGCCCAGGGTTTCGCAGAAGTGGTATTCGTCCACGATGGTCTCGCCCAGGGCCAGCACGCGCAGGGAGCGCATGCGCTCCAGGGCTTCCAGGATGGAGCGGCTGTCGTGGCGCGAGGAGAAGTCCAGGAGCCAGGCCTGCACCTCCTCGGAGAAGGGCGACATGGTGCGGTTGATGATGTTGGACGAGCTGAAGACGATGTCTTCGGTGTAGCGGATCTCGCCGCCCACGGCCTCCACGGCCTGCTGCTCGTCCACGATCTTGCCGGTCACGTCGTTCTCGGCCTGGCGGTACTCGTCGCCCTTCACGTAGACGTGGGGGCGCAGGAGCGCGATGGTCTCCACGGCGGTGGGCCAGCGATTCACGGCCACGTAGTCGATCTCGGCCAGGGAGGCCAGCACCTCGGCGCGGTGCTCGGCGGTGAACATGGGGCGGTGCGGCCCCTTGTTCACGAAGCGGTCCGGCGTGACGGTGACCACCAGCACGTCGCCCAGCTCCCGGGCCTTGCGGAAGTGGCGGATGTGGCCCAGGTGCATGATGTCGAAGGTGCCGTGGCAGTGCACGATGCGCCTGGAGTCGCGGATGCGGTCCAGCTCGGCGCGCAGGTCGTCCAGGTCGAGAATCTTGTCGTGTACGCTCATGATGGTCTCGCGGGGTTTGCGGCCCTTCAGGTCCGGGGGGCTTCGAGCAGCTCCAGGGCCGCCCGGGCGACGCCCTGGGCGTCCAGGCCCAGGCGGGCCATGATCTCCAGCTGCGTGCCGTAGTAGTCGGGGAAGATGTCGGGGATGCCGAGACGCTTGAAGGGTCGGGCCATGCCGGCCTCCAGGAGGGTCTCGGCGGCGGCGCTGCCCAGGCCGCCCAGGAGGGTGTGCTCCTCCACGGTGACCACGGCGCGCGCTCCGGCGGCGGCCTCCAGCAGGGCCTGGGCGTCGAAGGGCTTGAGGGTGTGCATGTGCAGCACCCCGGCCGAAACGCCCTGGGCGGCCAGCAGGTCGGCCGCGCCAAGGGCCTGCTGCAGGGCCACGCCCGTGACCGCCAGCAGCACGTCGGAGCCTTTGCGGCAGTGGATGGCCCGGCCGATGGCGAAGCCCGCTGCGGGGTCGGAGACCACGGGGTCGTAGCCTTTGGCCAGGCGGATATACATGGGGCCGGGCCAGTCCAGGGTCTGGGCCATGCAGCGTTCCATTTCGGGGGCGTCGCAGGGGGCCACCACGGTCATGTTGGGCAGGGCGCGCATGAGGGCCAGGTCCTCCACGGCCAAGTGGGTGGAGCCCAGTGGCGCGTAGACCAGCCCGCCGCCGTTGGCGATGAGCCGCACGGGGAGCTTGTGCATGCACAGGTCCACGCAGACCTGCTCCAGGGCGCGCCGGGCCAGGAAGGTGGCGATGGTGTTCACGTAGACCACGCGGCCTTCCATGGCCATGCCGGCCGCCATGCCCACGGCGCAGGCCTCGTTGATGCCCTCCATCAGGAACTGGCCGGGCAGCTCCTTCTGGAGCGCCTCAAGGGTGCCGCATCCCAGGTCTGACCCGATGAACACCACGCGGGCGTCGCGCCGGGCCAGATCGTGGACCATGTCCAAGGCTTTCTTACGCATGGGCTACCCCAGGGCCTCGCGCATGCGCGCGGCCATTTCCTCGTTGATGGAGCTTTTGTGGTGCCATTGCAGATTGTTTTCTGCAAAGTGTATGCCCTTGCCCTTGACGGTGTGGCAGATCACGGCCGAGGGCATGCCGGGCTCGAAGGGCACGCCCGAGAGGGTCTGACGCAGGGCCTGCACGTCGTGGCCGTTCACGTGGCGCACGGCCCACTTGAAGGCCCGGAATTTCTCGTCCAGGGGTTCCAGGTCCTGCACCACGCAGGTGGCGTCGTAGGACTGGTACTTGTTGTAGTCCACCAGGAGCGTCAGATTCTCCACGCCCCGGTTGCCCGCGCTCAGGCAGGCCTCCCACACGGAGCCCTCGTTACACTCGCCGTCGCCCAGCACCACGAACACGCGGGGCTCCGGGCTTCGGCCGCGCACGGCCAGGGCCATGCCCAGGCCGATGGGCAGCCCGTGGCCCAGGCTGCCCGTGGAGGCCTCCACGCCGGGAATCTTGGTGGCGTCCGGATGGCCGCCCAGCAGGGCGTCCTTGCGACAAAAGCGCCACAGCTCCTCGCGAGGGAAGAAGCCCTTGTCCGCCAGCAGGGCGTAGAGGGCCAGGCAGCCGTGGCCCTTGCTCAGAATGCAGCGGTCGCGCTCCGGCATGCCGGGCCGGGCGGGATCGAAACGCAGCACGTGGTCGTAGAGCGCGCGCAGCATCTCGATGAGCGACAGGGAGGACCCCAGGTGCCCCCTGCCCGCCCGGGCGAGCATCTCCACCACCGTGCGGCGCAGTTCCAGAGAGCGCGCGTCCAGGGCGGCCCCCATGGCCTGCTCATGCCAGGCGCGAGCCGAACCATGCATGTCGTTCATCGAGGTCCTCCAGGATGCGCGTTGCCAGGGCCAGCTGGCGGCGCAGGGTTTCTCGCCGGGTGTCGCGGCCAGCGAAGTCGCGGCGGGCGCGGTCGGCGGCGACGAACTCGTTGAGCACGATCGCGCACCACTTGAGGGCGTAGAACGGGAAGGCCGCCACGGAGCGGCCGGCCCCGCCAGCCTCCAGGAGCGCCCGCCCCGCCCCGGCCAGGAAGCGTCCGGCCAGGTGATCGGGCAGGGCCATGCCCGGGTGCAGCACGAAGTCGCAGAGGGTCTTGGCCGGGTCGTCCCGGCCGAAATATTCCAGGTCGAGGAAGCACAGACCGCCGCCGGACAGGCGCAGGGCGTTGTGGAAGCCGAAATCCGAAGGCGAGAGTGTGCGCTGCGCCTCGGGCAGGGGCGTTTCCCAGGTCGGCCCGAACCCGGCCGGAGATTCGCGAAGCGCCCGGGCGAACCGTGCGCGCAGGGCCGACACCAGCTCCGTCAGGGCGGCGTACTCGGGCTCCTCCCCACGGGCGGCTTCCAGGCGCTGCAGGCGTACCTCCAGGTTGGCGGCCAGGGCCTGGCCCGTGAAGCAGGCCTCCGAGGCCGGGGCGAGGAACACCCGATGGCCCGGCGACTGGCCGCCGGACAGCGGGCCAGGGGACAAATCCCTCCCGCACTCCAGAGCCACCTCCGCCTGGCCGGGCAGTTGGGCCGAAAGCGCGCGCAAAGCCGCCAGGAACGCCACGGCCTCGTCCACGCCGGATTCGCCCGGGTCGCCCACGGGCTCGCCCCGCACGAACTCCATGAGCAGCGCGCCCTCCTCCCGGCTGAAGGCAACAGGCTCTGGCACGCGCAGCCCCGCCCTGCGGCAGAGGGTCAGGCCCGCCAGCTCCGCGCCGAGGCGGTCGCGGGGGTCGGCGGGGTTTTGCGGATAGCGCTTGCCCGCCAGCAGGCCGCCGCCCGGCAGCTCCAGGCGGTAGACGCGGCTGTTGCGCCCGTTGGAGGAGAGACGCCGCGCGAGCACGGGGCCTCCCGCGAGGCGTTCCCAGAGGGCTTCAGCGTCCGAAGACATGGTCCCCGATCTCCTTCCAGTCCCCGCAGGCCACCGCTCCGTCCGGGGCGGGTCCGCCCTCCGGGGCGATGAGCACGCGCCGCACCCCGCCCAGGGCCTCGTCCGCGAGCACCTCGGGCAGGTCGTCCACCAGCACGGCGCAGCCCAGGGCCAGCACGCGCTCCACCTTCTCGCGCCGCGTGTCCTCGAAGAAGACCCGGGAGCGCTCCAGGGGGATGGCCGGGTCGTCCAGCCAACCCCGGGCCGCGAGCCACTCCAGGGCGGCCTGGCGCAGGTCGGTGCGGGTGGTGTCTCGCCTTGCGTAGCGGGTCTTGTGGCTCACGATGCACAGGGTGGCCCCGGCCTCCCCGGCCCGGCGCAGGAACCGGTCCGCGCCGGGCATGGGGAGGGCCTGGGCCATGCGCGGCCCGTAGCATTCGGCCTGGAGCTCCTGCCAGGGCTCGTCGCCCACGGTGCGCCAAACGTGGGCGCGCACCGCGCTCTTGGAGGCGGCGATCTCCGGCGGGGCGAGGCCCCGGTCCAGGGCCGCCTGCCGGAAGAGCGCGTCGTAGGAGACGAGGGTGTTGTCCAGGTCCAGGGCGATGCGCATGGAGGCCTACTTCAGGTTGATTTCCTGCATGCGCTTGATGTTGAAGTAGATGGGGTCGGTCATGGAGTTGGGGACCTTCCCGGCCTTGAAGGCGTCCACCAGGTCGCGCACGGCGTCCTGGATGTCGAACTTGGGGGCGAAGCCCAGCTCGCGGCGGATCTTCTCGGAGGAGACGCGGTAGGAGCGGTTGTCGTTGGTGGGCACGATCTCCATGTCGATGTCGCCGCCCACGGTTTCGCGCACCAGCTCTCCCAGCTCGCGGACCTTCTGGTTCATGTAGCCCACGTTGTAGATCTTGTTGAAGATGTCCTTGTCCTCCCAGAGCATGCCCTGGATGTAGACATCCACCATGTCGTTGATGTGGATGTTGGGGCGCAGCTGCTCGCCGCCGAACACCTTGATCTTGCGGGTGTGGTAGGCGTGGTTGGTGAGGATGTTCACCACCACGTCCAGGCGCAGGCGCGGGGCGTAGCCGCACACGGTGGAGGGGCGGATGACCAGAGGCACGAAGGAGGCGCTGCCCGCGTTGAGGAGCACGTCCTCGCACATGGCCTTGTACTTGGAGTAGTCGGTGAGGGGCTCCAGGGAGAGGTCCTCGGTGACCTGCTCCTCGTCCTTTATGCCGTAGACAGAGGAGGACGAGGCGTAGATGAAGCGCCTTGCCCCGGCCTGCTTGGACACGTCCACCAGGTCGAGGAAGGCGTCGTAGTTGATGGACTTGCCCAGGCCGGGGTCCAGCTCGAAGCTGGGGTCGTTGGAGATGCAGGCCAGGTGGATCACGGAGTCGCACCCGGCGGCGGCGCGCTCCAGCAGGGCGCGGTCGCGCATGTCGCCCTTGATCTCGGTGAGGCCGGGGTGGCCCTTCACCTCGTCCAGCACGTGGTCGCCGTAGATGTAGAGGTCGAGCACGCGGACCTCGTAACCCTCGCGCAGCAGGCGCGGCACCAGCGCGCTGCCCACGTACCCCGCTCCGCCGGTGACGAGGATCCTCTTGAATTTCTTTTCCATGGCGTGTGTTCCTCTCTGTTATGCTGTTTGCGGCCCGGGGGGCCGTGTGTTTCGTGTTCTGGTCGCGAGTGCTGGAGTGCGCGGCCCGGCTTTCTCAGAGTCCCTCTTCCAGAGAGTAGCATTCCCGACAGAAGGAGGGGATGCGCCCCTCCAGGTGCGCCCGGCGGAACTGCCGGTAGGTGGGGGAGTTCCAGGTTTCGCGGAAGGCCAGGGCGTGCCCGAAGTTCACGTCGTCGTAGTGGCCGATGGTGCCGCAGGGCAGGATGCGCAGGTCCGAGCCGATGAAGGCCCGGGAGAAGGGCACGGGGCAGAGTGTGGCCGGGTTGCCGATGCGGAAGCGGTCGGTGCAGTTCCACACGGAGACCTCAACGCCTTCGCGCTCGGCCAACTCCAGGATGCGGGACTCCTCCTGCTCGGTGAAGGGGCGCACCTTGAGGTCGCTGAAGCTGTTCTCCTCGCCCCAGCCGGTGAGCACCACCGAGTAGGTCATGCGCCTGAAGCCCATGCGAGCGGCCATGCGGATGAAATCGAGCAACTGGTGGCGGTTGTTGCTCTGCAGGAGCACCCACATGCGGGTGTGGTCGCGGTCCTTCCCGGCCACGTAGGCGTTGAGCGCCGTCAGGTTCTTGACGATCTGGTCGAAGTCGGCCCCGGCGCGGATGTGCTCGAAGACCTCCTTGGTGGCTCCGTCGAAGGAGGTCTGCACCTCGCCGATGCCGGAATCCACCAGGCGTTTGAAATTGTCGTCCACGTGCAGGAGCGAGCCGTTCACGGTGGTGCGCACCCAGGTGTCGCGCGCGGTGGCGTACTCGATCATGCCGAAGAGATCGCGGTTGAGCAGGGGCTCGCCCACTCCCTGGATCTTCACCTCCATGAGCTGGGGGTTGCGGTCCATGAAGCGTTTGAAGTCTTCCAGGGAGAGGTCCGGCTTGGGCTTGCCCTCGCGCTTGACGGTGGCGCACATGATGCAGCGGAAGTTGCACCGGCTCACGGGCTCCACGTCCATCATGAAGGGCAGCGAGAGGCACTCCTCGGAGCGCGACTCGTCGCGGGCCAGGATGTTGTTCTTGAGCCGCTCCGGAAAGCGCGTGAAGCCCCGGTAGTTCATCATGCGGTAGGTGAACTGGTCGGGCTTGGGCACCATGAGGCGCGAGCGGTCGGCCAGGGCGGCCTGGGCGTCCACCTCGCGGCGCAGGATGGCCGGGTCGTCCACGTAGCGCCTGGCCTCGGCCAGGGCGGCCTCGAAGCGGGGGCCGTAGAGCCGCATGAATTCTTCGTCGCTCATGAGCATGAGGGGTCTCCGTGGAGTGCGCCTGCCGCGCGGCGGGCCACCAGCAGGGCGTCGTAGCAGTAGAGGTCCTCCTCCGGGCGGTTCGCCCAGAAGGGATGAAGGGTCCCGGGGGGCACCCTGCGCCAGCGCCGGTCCAGCACGCGGACGGCGAAACCCAGGTTGTCCCAGAGCGAAACGTAGTCGCTCACTCGCAGCTGGTTGGTCACGCCGTCCAGGGCGCGCCACTCCTCGGGGCCGTGGCGCAGGAAATCGAAGTGCACCGCGGTGTGCTCGCCCTCGCCCCGGTGGTCGCGGAAATCCACGCGGTGGAGCATGGTCCCCTCCGGGGCGAGCACGCGGGCGAACTCGCGCGAGAGTGACTCCATGTCGTCCACGTGTTCCAGGGTCATGCGCGAGTAGATGAAGTCCACCGAGCCCCCGGGCAGGTTCAGCGCTTCCAGGCGCTGGGCCTCGTGGCAGAGCGCCCGGGCCTCCGGCGCTTCCGGCCCGGCCCCCGCGACGCCGGGCAACAGCCCCGGCCAGGCCGAGCGCAGCGTGCGCGCCAGGGTCCGGGTGTGGGCCAGGGCCGCCTCGTCCAGGACGTGGGGCTCCAGGGCCAGACCCTCGCGGAAATGTTCGGCCAGCAGGCAGGCGCACAGGGGCACGCTCCCCGCGCCCAGCTCCACGAAGCGGCCGCGCCGCGCGGGCAGGTGCTCCCGGAGGGCGTCGAAAAGTCGCACCTGGGCGGCCAGGCGATCCAGGCAGTCGGCGGGCAGCGGGGCCACGGCGGCATCCAGGGCCTCCCAGTCGGCCACTCCGCAGCGCCGCCGTAGGGCCTCGCGCTGGGCGCTGGCGTCGAGCCAGGCTCCGGGGCGCGCGGGGTCCAGCACGGCGCGGACCAGCTCCGCGTCCAGGGGCCTGCCCTCCCCGGCCAGCCGCGCGCCCGTGACGAAGCGCTCGGCGGGAGACTCAAGCCCATCAATGGCCAGCCCTTCCACGCCCAGCGCCTGAAGCGCCGCCGGAAACGCCGTGGGCGGCAGGGGCGGCCCCGCGTGGCCGGACAGGGCGCGACCGGCCAGGGCGCGGGCGGCCTGGCGGTCCACCACGCAGAAGAAGCGCTCCGGCCCCACGCCCCCGCCCCAGGCGGCCCGGGCTCTCCCCGAGGCCACGGCCTCGCAGGCGCGGGCCAGGGCCTGGCCGTCCAGCAGGGCGGCGTAGCCCGTGAGCACCAGGGCGGCCTCCCAGCCGTTGACTTCCATGATCTGTTCCAGACGGCCCTGGGGGGTTTCGCTGCCCTCGAACCACTCCACTCCGGCCTCCAGACAGGCGCGGCGCAGTTCGAGCACGGCCTCGCCCTCCAGCCCGGACGGCACGGCGGCCACGGCCCGGGAGCAAACGCCTTCCGCCGCCAGGGCCGCCATGAGTTCCGGCAGGAAGCGCCTGCCGTCCAGACCGGAGAGCGAGGGGTCCTCCGGCTGGGCGGGGCGCACGAGGGCGACGCAGGGCACGGCGCGCAAGGGTGTTCCCGGGGCGGCCTGGGCCGGGGCATCCCGGCCTGCGATGGTCACTGGGCGCCTCCGCGGGCGCCGGGCTTCGCGGCTTGGGCGGGGGGGGCCGCCTCCGCCCGCAGGGAATCGACGAGGATGCGCACGCCCGCGCGCAAAGGGGTCATGGAAAGGTTTTCGCCCACGGCCGCGTGAAGGCCCCTGGTGTCGAAGGCGAGATCGTGGGAGCGGGACCCGGCCGGGGCGTGCCGCAGGTCCAGCTCACGGCCGGCCGCGGCCGCGAGCAGATGCAGAATGTCCAGGAGCCGCATGCTTGACCCCGTGGCCACGTTGAGCGGTCCGTGGAACTCCCGCTCCAGGAGCCGTTCGATCACCGAGCAGAGGTCCGTGACGAGCACGAAGTCGCGCAGGGTGCCGCCGTCTCCGTAGACGGTGAGCGGCTCGCCGCGCAGCACGCGCCGGGCGAACATGCCCAGGATGGAATGGCCCTGGTCCGTGGGGCCGTAGATGCCCGGCAGGCGCAGGGCGGCCACGGGGAAATCGGCCAGGCCCGCGCGAAGGAGCAGAGTCTCGTTGGCCAGCTTGGAGACGCCGTAGTAGAACTCGGGCAGGGCCGCCGTCTCCTCGGTGACGGGCAGGAGGGGCCGGTTGCCGTAAACGTCGGTGGAGCTCAGGTAGACGCAGGAGGCCACCTGGCCCGGGCGAGCGGCGCGCAGGAAGTTCTCCACCATGGCCACGTTTTTCACCATGGTGCCGAAGGTGTCCTCCAGGTGGCGGCTCACGCAGGCGCAAAGCAGCACGCGCACCGGACGGGAGCGTCCGGCGAAGACCTTCGCCGCGGCATCGGGGTCGGTGAGGTCGCAGTCCTGCCGGGTGCGGGCCTCCACGTTCCAGCCTCGCGCCGCCAGGAACGCGGCGGCCGTGGAGCCTATGAAGCCGCCCGCGCCGAAGATCAGGACATCCTTGCACTGCTCGATCATGGTTCACGCTCCCAGGCCGGACCGGACGCCGCAGGCGCCCAACGGGAAGGCCGCGGTCGGATCATTACAGGCGGCCGCGGGACCGAAGGCCGGAAGAGCGACCTCGATCCGCCGCGAATGATTAGGTGGCAAAAAATTCCTGGACACGGAGGGGCATATGCAGCATTTATTCCATCCAGAAACAATCGCTGCTTGCAAACAAAAAAACCAACCTCTCTCAACGGGTTCGGCCATCTCTAGCAGCTCTTGCGAGGCCGCGTCAATGCGCGGCGGATTTTCCGGAGCAAGCGGGAAAACAGCATGGATCACTCGGTTGGCGAACGAACCGTCCAGAACCTGACGCGCCCCCCGCACAGCGCCCCCTCAGGGAACCGTCAAGGGTCCCCCCGGACGGCGGGGGACGGAGGGTTCGCAACCTCGGCACCTTTCCTGCATACGGAGCCCGACGGGACGCGAAACCCGGACAAGAGCGCGCGAAACGCGCCCTGCCGCCGCTTGCGGTCCGGGGGCGGCGGCCGCTCAAGGGGCAGGACGTGAAGAATATTGCCATTGCCAAAGAGCTCGGCGTGTGCGCCGCCGCGCTGGAAAGCCTGGAATACGCGGATGCGGCGCCCGTTCACCGCTTCTCCGGGCACGTCCCCCTCTGGGACTTCGAGCACCCCAGGAGCAAGAACCCCTTCGCCAGCTTCTCCGGCATCAGCCCCGCGTTCGAAACGCTCCCCCCCGGCACGGGCATTGAAGAGGCGATGAGGCACACGCGATTCGTGTGCTTCATCGGCGCATCCCTGAGCCCCGAGATGAAAACAGCCCTGGGGTCCCAGGGGACAATCTGTCTCGTCTTCGAGCCCAACATCGACAAGCTCGAGGTGTTTCTCGGCACGCTGGGGACCAGAGCGCACATGACCAACAGCGCCTTCTACTGGGGCGGCGACGTGCGGAACCTTTCGCCGTCGCTCTCCGCCACGCTCCCCGACTCGCTCTCGAAGACCGGATTCCCCGTCTTCTTCATTCAGGATGGGCTCGAATCTCTGGATGTGACGAACTACATCATCCAGCACGTGGAGTTGTTCTACTACAGAAATGTGATCTACTACATCTCCGGCCCGGAACACTACAAGGGTTTCCCCCTGCGCCAGATGACGCGCCACCTGACGTTCGACTGCACATTCCACTCCTACAACAACACGCGCACCATCCTCGAATCTGGAACCATCAACGACCTCAAGGGCGCACTCCCGGGCGTCTCCGCCATCCTCATTGCGGCCGGCCCCGCCCTGACGGACAAGATCGAATGGATCAAGGCCCACCGGCAGGACGCCGTGACCATCGCGGTCAACAGCGCCCTGCGTCCTCTGCTGGAGCATGGGGTGTCCCCGGATTTCGTCGTCATCAACGACACGTCCCTGGCCTCCGGCAAGACGCTGGAAAACTTGCCCGATCTTCCGGACACGACCCTGGTGGGGCACTGCCTCTCGGAACTCTCCCGGGGGAGCTTCGGCAAGGTCTTCGTCTTCGGCAACGTGGATCGCCAGCCCTTCCCCCCGCGCGACGACCTCATCCTGCACGGCTCCGTGATCACAACGGCCTTCTCGCTGGCGGAGTACATGGGCTGCGCCAGGGCCTACCTCGTGGGCGCTCAACTCGCTTCGCACCACCCGAGCAAGCTCAGCTACTCAAGGGGCTCCATCCACGGGGAGTACGACGGCGAGATCGAGCCTTCGCTCTTCGTCAACAGGTTCCCCCAGCTCTACCCCGTGCAGGCCGCCAACGGGCGCACCATGTACACCACGCTCAACTTCTACGACTCCACACAGTGGTTCATCGACCGCATCCACGGCTCGACCCTGGAGGTGGTCAACACCAGCGGCGAATCCATCATCCACGGCGGCAAAATCCGCGTGGAGGAGGAACCGCCCGTCCCGCCCGACCCGACACTCCGGGAACGCATGCTGGACATCCGCATCACTCCCCCCGCCGCCAGCCGCGAGCGGATCAGACAGTATCTGCAGTCGGAACTGGGCAACTGGCGCAGGAGCATGAAGGAGGCGGACATCCTGCTCAGGCAGTTCGGCATGCAGGACGCGGATGCCCTCACTGTCGCTTCGCGCTACATAGCCCATTGCGACCAGGACAATCGATCATTCATGTTGACGCAGTACCATCACTTCGACAACAAAACGTTCCACGACATGTTCTTCACGACCAATCGTGAGTCCAAATTGCAGGGTGCGAAGTATTTTCTGATGAACCTGCGCGAGATGAGCAGGGACATCTTCAACCTTCTCGTGGAGCAGCTCACGGCCGTAAGCCGGGCCGACGCCTGACGCAAGGCCGCATTTTCCAAAGCGCAACCCGTACCATCCCGGACAAGGCCCCTGTCCGGCCGGCCTGGAGCAACACCATGGACTATCTCGTCGCCACCGGAATCCTCGTCGCCGTCCTGGCGTGCTGTGCCGTCTTCGCCGTGCGCCGGGCGCGCCGGAAAAAGAAGGAAACCTTCCAAGACATCTACCCCCTCTTCTAGCATGGACATCGACCAAGCATACACCTTCGCCGCCAGGGCGTTGCTGGGCGCGGGGCTTGGCTTCGCGGGGCTCAACCTCGCCGCCTGGCTCGCCCTGCGGCTGCTGCCCGGGCGCGGCATGCTCCGCAAGGACAAAGACCGCTGGATGCCCCGACGGCTTCTGTCGCTCTACGAGAGGGAGGACAATCACAAATGGTTTGACCTCGACACGCCGGAGGAGTTCCGCGCCTACTGGAAAGAGACCGTTCCCACCGCCATAGACATTGACTACGAACCCCTCTCCGAATTCCGGCACAGGCCCATGCAGGGGCGCTTCTGGAACGTCTCGCCACACGGTTTCCGCGAGGTGGCCAACCAGGGCCCCTGGCCGCCCAGCGGGGCCAACTACAACATTTTCTTCTTCGGCGGTTCCACAGCCTACCACGTCGGCCCGGACTGGACCTCCATCCCTTCCCGACTCCAGACGCACCTCCGCCGCCGGCGAGGCAAGCCGGTATGCGTGTACAATTTCGGGCGCTGCGCCTACTTCTCCTCACAGGAGAAGGTGCTTTTCCTGCAACTTCTCGTCGAGGGCCACCGCCCAGACGTGGCCGTATTCCTCGACGGACTCAACGACTCGGTGCGCGCCGACGGGGCCACGGCCACCTCGACGATGTACCGGGAACTGCTGCGCGAACGCTCCAGCCAGGAACGCGAACTGGCCGAGTTTCAGATTCGGGCCAGGGTCCGCTGGATCCGCTTGCGGCTCTTTCTGTCCTCGCTGCCGCTCGTGCGTCTGACATGTTACGCCGCGGAGGTCCTCGCCGCGAGGCGCACCGAAGACGAGCGCCGCGTCAGGCCACCCTACGAGCCTTACTCCGCCGATCAGATCCGAGAGGTGGTGGACAGGATGTTAGCCAATTACGGTCAGATCCTCGCCGCAGCCGTACACTCGGGCGTGGAGCCTCTCTTCGTGGTGCAACCCGTTCCGTCTTACAAGTACGACATCTCCCTCCACAAGGCGACTGCCTACGGACAGGGGCTCAACGAGGCCGTCAGGGACGTATATCCTGCCCTGCTGGACGCCCTGGACAGATCCGAGACAATCCGGGAGCACGTGATCGACCTCTCCGCCATGCAGGAGAACTCCACGAAAAACCATTACCTCGACGAAGTGCACTACACGGCGGAATTCGCGGACGAGGTGGCCTCCCGCCTAGCCGACGAGTTCGCGGCGCGAAGCGACGCCGGACAAGGGCCTCGGCCGGACGAAACCAACCACGACGGGGGAGCAGCATGCTGGAGATGATCGCCTACCGGCACTACGAATCCATGGCCAAGGCCGCCCTGCCCAACTGGCAGATCGCCCAGCGCCACAACCTCGACCATTTTGAAATGACTGGCTTCCCGGTGCGCATCGCCACCCTTGGTGAGACGCGTCAGCTCCTGGACACCATGCAGGAGAACGGCTTCGAGAAATACCAGGACGACTTCGGCGGTCTGGCCCCCCTGGACCTGGACATGCTCACCAGGCTCTGCGCCAGGCTCGTGACCTTCCAACTCACGCACTACCCCGACCAGCCCCCCATGGTCCCCGTGGACACGGCCATGGCCGCCCTCTGCGCCTGGAAGCGGCTCACGGCCCTGGGCACGCCTGCCCGGTCCATCCTGGAGATCGGCCCCGGCTGCGGCTATCTCGCCCTTCTGGCGGCGGACCACGCCCCCCTGCAAAACTACTCCACGGTGGAGTGCTGCGAGAGCTTCTATCTTCTCCAGCACTACCTCAACGTGTTCGCCTTCGGCGACGGCTTCCGGCAGATGGCCTACCCCGAGGGTGTATCAAGACACTTCATACGCGCCGACGACGGCCTCGCGGCAGGGACGCTCCTCACGGCAGGCGAAGGCTGGCCGCGCAAGGCCTATCAGTACCCCTGGTGGCGGTTGCGCACCCTCCGGGAGAGGGGAGAACGGTTCGACGTGATCGTCGCCAATTCGAACCTTTTGGAGTTCAACCCCGAGGCCCTCAAGGACTACCTGGAACTCTTCAAGGACGTCCTGGCCGAGGACGGGCTCGTCTTCATCCAGGGTCTGGGCTTCGAGACGCCCGACAGGAACAAGGGCTACCTGTTCAAGCAACTCCACGAGCGCCGCCTCGCGCCCCTGTTCATCACCTCCGGCCCCGTGACCAAGGACAGGGCCTTCTGGCGCGAGCACGCCCTGGGGGAATGCTCCTTCATCCGGGAAGGCGACGCCCGCCGCTTCGGCAGCGACTTCGCCGTGCTGATCACCGAGTCCCACCCGTTCTTCACCGCGTGCTACGAGGCAGGCTCGTACAGGAACGCCTTCGTCCTGGCCCACCCCTGCCTGACAGGGTTCTTCGCGCCCGCGCCCGAGGACGCTCGACGCTACACCCGCTCCGAGGTCGCCGACGCCGTGCGTCGGCGGCTTAGCCAGGCGGCATGAGGAGAGCGGCCATGCGCTTCATCCACAACGCAGGCCAGCTCCCCGAGGGAAGCCGAATCTGCATCTACGGCAAGGGCGCACGCGGAGCGGAACTCCACGCGGCCTTACGCGTAGCCTCGAGGCCCCAGGTCCGCTGCTTCGTGGACTCCTTCGCCTCCGGCGAGTTCCAGGGCCTCCCCGTGCTGCGCCTCGACGAGTTCGCCCGGACCTACGACCCCGGGAAGGACCACGTGGTGGTGGCCTCGGCCTTCTACCCGCAGATCGTCATCGCCCTGGCCCAGGCCGGCATCCGGGAGTGGAGCATCTACGAGGATTTGCCGCTTCCGGGCGAGGCCCGCAACGGCGGAAGCCACATCCTGCACGGCCGATCGACCCTCCTGGGCTACAGGGACAGAGAGAGCCTCGCCAAGCGAGCCCTGCCCAACTGGCGCATCGGCCAGCGCCACAACCTGGACCACTTCGAGCGTTTCGGCTTCCCCGTGCGCATCACCCATTTCCTGGAAACCCGGCAGCTTCTGGACACCATGCAGGAAAGCCGTTTCGGCAAACTCCAGGAGGAGCTGGGAGGGCTGACCGACGCCGACGCCCTCCTGCTGGCCGACGCCTGCGCCGACCTGGCGGCTTTCCAGCTCCAGCACTACCCGGGCAACCGCGTCATCGTCCCCCTGGACACCCTCCTGGCCATGCTCGTGGTCTACAGGAAGCTCTCGGCGGTGGCCCCGGGCTTCCGCTCCATCCTGGAGGTGGGCCCGGGCTGCGGCTACCTGGCCTTCTTCCTCAAGCGCCACCCGGGGCTTGAGAACTACTCCCTCACCGAGAGCTGCGAGAGCTTCTACATCCTCCAGGACGCCATCAACCGCCGTCTGTTCCAGGGGAGATTCCGCCAGATGCTCTCAGAGGATTCGGGCGGGGAATGGTACATCCGCCGCGACGACCCGCTCCATGCGGCCCTCTCCCTCACGGACGTGGAGGCCCAGGCCACGGTGCGCCATTACCCCTGGTGGAAGCTCGGAGACATCGCCGATTCCAAAACGGCCTTCGACGTGGTGAACTCCAACGCCAACCTGCTCGAATTCAACACCGACGCCCTGCGCGACTACCTGAACCTGTTCCGGGAGAAGCTCAAGCCCCAGGGCGTGTTCTTCGCCCACTGCTTCGGCTGCGAGTCGCCGGAAAAGAACCGGGCCTACCTCTACGAGGAGCTGTACCGCGCCGGATTCGCCCCGCTCCTGATCTGCCATGGCGCGCACATCAAGGCCCGCGAATACTGGACCGGGCGCCTCGCGGGCCAATGCGACCCCATCGCGCCAGACGACGCCAGGAAGTTCGTGGTGGGCAACGGAGTGTTCGTCCGCCAGGGCCACCCGCTCCACGAGGCGCACTACGCCAGGGAAAACTACCAAGACATGTACGCCGCCGACTTCCCGGGGCTCGCCGCCTTTTTCGCGCCGCCCCCGCCGGGCTGTCGCCTCCGCTCCCGGGAGGAGATCATCGCCCTTATGCGCGAGCGCCTGGACAGCTTCACCCAGCAAGCCGCGCGGGAATACGGACAATGAGCGCGCCCCCCGTTTTTGAGCGTCTCTTCGCGCGGTGCGCGCCTACCGCCAGCCGTCCCCGGCAGGGCGCAGCGGCGCGCCACGCCGCGCGCTCCGCCGGGCGCTCTCCCGACAGCAACAACCTCCCGCTCCGGAGAGAGGAAAACGCATGACCTCCCCCCAACGCTTCACCTGGCTCGACGCTCCGCAGCGCGAGTACCTTCGCAAGACCTATTTCGAAGCCCCCATGCCCCGGGGCCGGGCGGAGCTTGTCTACCGCGATCCGCCCGCCCACATGGATCAGCGTCTGGTGGACGGCAAGCGCCACGTGGTCTTCTGCTCCTACTACCTCCAGCCGGCGATCTGCAAAAAGGCATGGGCCCTGCGCAAGAGCGGCGACTACCACCTGACGTTCATCGGCTGCTGCATCCGCCAGGACCACGCCCCCGAGCGCTTCTTCGACCAGTGCCACGAGGCGCGCGACTACGAGGAGCTCTACACCCTCCTGGCCTCGGCCGGGGTCTGGGCCGTGGTCAGCGTGATCCAGCCTCTGGTGAACGGCGCCCTCGCCGTGGAGGCCGCCGTGAACACCGGGGCCCTGGCCGTCGTGGACATCAACGACTCGCTCTACTACATGCGCAAGGACCCCAACGACTTCGAGTGCCAGATCGAGGCCCGCATCCTGAAGCGGGCCTCGGCCGTAGTGCACAAAATGCCCGGCTGGGGAGTGGAGCGCATGCGCGCCGACTGGCGCTTCGAGACGCCCGACTGGCAGGTGCACAGCCTGCCCGAACCCGAGATCTTCCAGCCCTGCGGGGTCTACGACGGCTCGCGCGACCCGGCTTTCGTTTTCGCGGGCGGCATCATCCCCTACCACATCGCCGTGGCCCGCGGGCACGAGAACCACATCATGGACCCCTTGATCCACGCCGTCTGCGGCCACGGCGGGGCCATGACCTTCGTGGTCAACCAGAACGCCCGGGAGATGTTCTGGCAGGAGCATCAGCGCTACATCGACTTCCAGAACGTCTATCCCGCATTCTCCTTCGAGAAAGGGGTGCCCTTCTTCCAGCTGCCGGCCAAGCTCGCCGCCCACGACTTCGCCATCTATTGGGAGAACATCCCCGAATCGAGCTACAACCCGGACCACTTCGCCATCAACATGGCCACGAAGATCTTCAGCTACGTGGAGGCGGGCCTGCCCATCCTGGTGCACACCCAGGCCCCCTACATCCACGAAACCGTGGTGGAAGGCGGCTTCGGCCTCTCCTACGAACTCAAGGACCTGGAAAAGACACCGGACATGGCCCGAGCCTGCGACTACGAGACCCTGTGCCGCAACCTGAAGGCCTACCGCGACCACACCAACAGCCGATCCGTGGCCATGATGCTCGGCGAGATCTTCGACCCAGCCTGAGGAGGGCCGATTCCATGGCGCACATCCAACTCTTAGGCATGGCGGAATCCAAGAGCCCCGAGCCCCTGGAGCCCACCCAGATCCTCGTCAAAGACACGCTCATCAAAAGCATCATCCTGGACGATGTGTTTCTCCCCCTGCGGGCCGATGCACTGGCCGCCCACATCGCCGCGCTGGATTCGCCGCACGGCGTGGTCCTCTACGGCTGCGGCGCTCTGGCCCGCGCCCTTGCCGACGGGCACGGCCCCACCCTCCGGGAGGCGGGCGCCACGTTCATCGTCACAGATTCGCCCGGGGAGGCCTCCTTCCGGGGCTTCCCCCTGGGCAAGGCCGCCCTGCTCCCCCCGGACACCCCCCGCGTGCTGCTGCTCTCCGGCTCCTACGAGGCGGCCATGCGCCAGGAGCTGGCCTTCCTGCCGCCCTCGGCCGTCACGACGCTCGAAGAAGCCGTATGTCGGGGCTGCACGGAGGCGCTCCTGGACAAGGCCCGAGCGCGCATCCACCAGGAGGCCGAAGGCCTCGCGGCCGAACTGCGCGAACGCTTCCCGGACCTCGAACGCACCGTCTGTTTCATCGACCCCGAGCTGACCATGCCCTACTTGGAGACCTACGCCCGACTGCGCGGCCAAGGGCACGCGGTGGTGCTGCTCTCGCGCAGCCACGTGCCAAGCATGGTCCCCGGGAAGGAGATGGTGGCCCGGGGCTACGCGGACTTCTTCCACCAGGCCCCCTCGCTCCACTTCCTGTGGGTGCTGGCCGAGCGGCTTTGCGGCCTGGTCCGGTTCGGCCTGGTGAACCTCTGGGGCCTTTGCTACACGTATCCCCTCGTGAACCGTGTGCTCGCGGGTTCTTCCGGCCCCGTGGCGGTCTGGCTGGACACGGTGCTCACCCAGGTGATCCGGGAGGAGGGGATGCGCGAATTCCTCCTGTCCACCCAGGACATCGACCTGCCGCGCGCCCACCAACTGGAGCGCACGCTCTTCGCCCGGGCAGGAGGGGTGATCTCGCGCATCCCCCCCCGGCAGCTCGAAGAGACGCGCGCCCTCCACGCCAGCGACGCCCCCTGCCTGACGTTCTACCGACCGCTCCTCCCCGTCGGCGACGGTCGCCGCGTCCGCCCGCCCCTGCGAGGACGCGCGCCCCGGGTGATCTTCGTGTGCTCGCCGCACACCCGATCCGACGTGACCAGCCACGTGGCGTGGACCCTGGAAGGCATCCACGAGCCCATCGCGGCCCTCACCGGCCAGGGCGTGGAGTTCTCCATCTTCAACCCTCTGGACGTGGGCGGCGGCTACGAATCCCTGCGCCGGGCGGCCGAGGAGAACCCCCTGCTGAGTTACAGCCCGGCCATCCATCCCGAAGCCCTGTTGGAGGAAATTGCCGCACACGACTTCGTCTGGCTGGCCCGCAAGGTCGAACCGGGCGGCAGCGGCTACCACCGCACGCACCTGCCCCTGACGATCTTCCAGGCCGTGGCGGCGGGCACGCCGGTGATCGTCTCGCCGGAACTGGCCTACCTGGGTGAACTCACGCTCGCGCACAACCTCGGATTCACCCTGCCCTACGAGGATTGGGGCGCGGCGCGCGAGCGCATGGAGGCCTTCGACTCCCAGAGGAGCGTGGAAGACATCCGGACCTTCAGGGACACGCTTTCCCCGGAGCGCGCCGCCGCGCAACTGGCGGCCTTCTACGAAACCGTGCGACAGCGCCACAAGGCGGTGAACGGCCATGCCCCTGGACCTCGCTGACCCCGGTCTGCGCGTGGAACTGCGCCGGATGCTGGCCCGTGCGCCCGAGCGCGAACCCGAACGCGCACAGGCCGTGGCCTCCTGGCTGGACAGTCTGCCCGGGGGCTCCACGCTGGCCTTCTACGGCTGCGGGGGCATCGCCCGACGCCTGGCCGTGGAGCACGGGGAGAGCCTGGGCCGCCACCGCGCCGTATTCTTCACCACCCGCCAGGAGCCCGATCGCCTCTTCCACGGCCACCCGAAACGCGACGTGGAGGCCGTTCGCGCCGCCCCCCCGCAGCACATCGTGCTGCTCTCGGCCACCTTCGACCAGGCCATGCGCCAGAACCTGGCAGGGGTCGATGCCCAGCGCATGGTGGGCCTGGCCGGGATCATCCGGTCCCATGTCTCCGAGGAGGCCCTGCGGGCCTGCCTGGAGGACGTGCGGGCCGAGGCCCGACGGGTGGCCCGCAAACTGGCCGAGGCCCTGCCCGGCGACGGCCCCGTCCTGGGCCTGCACCTGATGAACTTCGGCTCCGTCTACCGTCCCGGGCCCCTGCGGCGCATCCGCGAGGCCGGGTACCGCGTGGCCCTCGCCACCACGCGCGCGGCCACCCTGCCCATGTCCGCCGAGGCCATGGAGTCGGAGGGCGTCGTGGACCACCTCTACGTGGCTTCCTCGGACGAGATGCTCCAGTTGGTGCTGCTCGAACTGCTGGAGACCACGGACCTCTTCACGCTCTTCGAGTTCCCCAAGCAGTTCAACAACGTCTGGTACGTTTCGGCCGTGGCGCGCCGCGCACGCTGCGCCACCATCGCCTACGCCGACAACTTCCTCTCCTCGTTCTACAACGACACGGACTACGCCCGCCGCTTCAGCGAGAACACCGAACTGGATCAGCAGACCATCCGCGCCTGCTACCGAGACTTCTTCCGTAACGTGGACGCCGTGATCCACAAGGACGCCACCCAGGTGCTGGACCGCTTCACCACGCTCTTCGGGGCGTCCCCGGAGCGGCTCTTCTTCCTCCCCTACACGGAAGGCGGCATGCTCCCCGGCTCCACGGGCATGAAGCGCTCCGCCCGGGACGGCATCCGGCGCATCGCCTTCGGACACAGCCTCCACCAGGGTTTCTTCCACAAGGAATGGTACGACCAGGACGCCTTCATGCGCCTCGTGCGGGATATCACCGCCACGGGCCTGGGCTTCACCGTCTACAACAGCATGGACCCCGACGGCTCCGGCTGGGAGGACCTCATGGCCCTGGCCCGGGAGAACCCACTCTTCGAATACCGAACGGGCATCCCCTATGACCGGTTCCTGCGCGAACTGCAGGCCTACGACTACGGCTGGCTGGGCTTCCGCTTCGAGGGAGTGCCCGGCGAGTTCGTGCGCACCAACCTGCAGCTGAAGGTCTTCGCCTACGCCCAGGCCGGACTCCCCACCCTCGTGTCCCCCGAGTTCGAGCACTGCCGGGCACTCGTGGAGAGCAACGGCCTGGGGCTCACCGTGCAAAGCAGTGACTGGCCGCGTCTGCCCGAAATCCTGGACGCCTTCGACGCCGAGGCCTGCCGTGCCCGCCTGGAAGCCTTCTGCCGGAATCTTGACGTGGACGTCCACGTCAGGGACATGATCGCCTTCTACGACCGCCTCGCACGCAAACAGGCCACACCATGACCACATGCCCCCTCTGCGACGGCAGCCTCCGGCCCGCCTACCGCAACCCCCACGCCACCTTCGCCGACCGCGAAGAGCGCCTCCACCTCGTGGTGGAGGCCTGCGCGGACTGCGGCTTCCTCTTCCAGACCAGCGCACTGGACCCGGAATACAGGCGCATCATGCGCGCGGGCTACGAGACCTACTACGGCCACGACATCTTCGACTTCCCGCGCCGCGACGCCGAGAACCTGAAGGCCAGGGACATGATCCTGCGCCACCTCCCGGCGCGGCCCATGCCCTCCCTGCTGGAGATCGGCTCCAACAAGGGGGACCTGCTCTACCTCCTCAAGGAGGCCCGGCCCGACTGCAACGTCCTGGGCGTGGACCCCGGCCAGGCCGACGACAGGGGCGTGCCCACCGTGCGAGACCACTTCGACCCGGAGCGCTTCGCCTCGCGCTTCGACGTGGTGGTCCTCAAGCACATCCTGGAACACTTCACCGCCCCCCGGGCCTTCCTCGCCGGGGTGAAGCAGGTCCTGGCCGACGACGGCTTCCTCTACGTGGACGTGCCAAACCTGGAATGGATCTTGCGAGACGCCACCGAAGGCTTCGTCCTGCACCACGTGGGCTACTACGACGCCCACACGCTGGCCCTGGCCTTGGAAGGCTTCGAGGCCGTTGACATGGAGCAGGAGGCCTCGTTGCGCGCCGTGTTCCGCAAGACGCGGGCTCCGCACCGGCCCGGCGCGCGCGGCGCGTCGGAGGCGCTGGGCCTGTGCGCCCGGCTCGAACGCAACCGTGAGCAGGCCCTGCGACAGGTGGAGGACATGGTCCGGCGCGGCGGGCGCATCGTGTATTTCGGAGTCTACACGATCTTCCGGCTGCTCCACAGGGAGCTGCGCCGCCGCATGCCCAGCGCCGTCTGCCTGTTCCACGACGACAACTTCGCCGGGGAGCGCGAGCCCGTGTTCGGGCTTGAGCGCTGCGGCGATTTCCGCGAGGACGACGTGGTGATCCTGTGCTCCAACAACAGCCAGACGCTCGACGCCATGGAGCGCGGCCTGGCCGGAAAAGGCCTCTTCCTGGTGCGGCCCTGGCGCCCCCTGAACCCGGCAACCCCTTCCCCGGACACCCCATGACCCACATCCTGCACTCACTCGCGGCGGTCCCCGGCCGCACCGTGGCCATCCATGGCGCAGGCGCCTACGGCGTCCGGGTGCTCGCGGACCTGCGACGCGAACGCCCGGACATGGAGATCTCCTGCTTCCTCGACAGCTTCAAGCCGTCCGGGGAGTTCGAGGGACTGCGCCTGGTCAACACCGGCGAGGCCACGTCCGGGCTGCTGCAAGGCATCGACGCCGTGCTCGTGGCTTCGGCCAACTACGAGCCTATCGGCCAACGGCTGGAGGCTCTGGGCTGCCCCCGCTGGTTCATCCTCATGCGCTCCCTGGAGGACGAGGCCGTGCGGCGCGACAAGGAGGTCCACGAGGCCACGCGCTCGCTCGCGGGCGAGACGGAGTTCCACCGCTACTTCCACACGCTCTACCTCTGGCGCTACCGGGCGCTGTGTCGCGAGCACTTCGGGGCGCCCGCCCCCCTGCCCCCCCTGCCCCGGGAGATCCCCGGGGAGTTGCGCGAGGCCTTCGCCATGCACGGCCGGTGCGAGATCGTGCACGGCCCGGTCTGGGACAAGCGCTACCCGGCCAACTATCCCCTGATCTACACCGACGCCGAGGTGGACGACTGCCTGCGCCGTATCGACGAGGGCGACACGAGCGTCTACGGCCAGCTCGACGACTGGATGCGCGAGGCCCTGGAACGCCACCCCGTGGCCGGGGCCGAAGTGGCGGTGATGGGCTCCCTGAGCCCCTGGTATGAGAGCTTCTGTCTGCGCCACGGCGCGCGCCCCGTGACCATGGACTACAACGCCGTGGTCTCGCGGACGCCGCGCATCCGCACCATGACCCTGGCCGAGGCCAGCCAGGGACGCGCGCTCTTCGACCACGCCGTCTCCATTTCCTCCTTCGAACACGACGGGCTGGGCGCCTACGGCGACCCCCTGGACCCCGACGGCGACCTCAAGGCCATGCGGGCCATGAAGACCCTGCTGCGTCCGGGAGGCCTGGTCTTCTTCAACGTGCCCACGGCCTGGGACGACATGATCCACTTCAACGAGTACCGCGTCTACGGCCGGCACAGGCTCCCTCTGCTGCTGGAAGGCTTCGAGGTGCTGGACAGCTGGGGGCACGACCCCGCGCGCCTGCGCAATGCCCCACGCGAAGTTTTCAACCCCCTCTTCGTCTTGAGAAACATTTAACCGGCCCTGCCGGACGAGAAGGATAGGCGTCATGAAGAAAGCGATCGTGGTAGGCGGAGGCTTCGCCGGGTGCGTGGTCACGCAGATGCTGCAAAGCAAGGGGTTCCAGGTCACCGTGGTGGAGGCCGGAAGCACCATCGGCGGCGGCTGCCGGACGTTCTTCTATCACGGCCACCCCTACACCATAGGCCCGCGCCACATCCTGGTGGACGTGGACGAGATGTACACCTGGGAATACGTGGAGCGCTTCGTGGAGATGCGCGAACTGCGCCACCACAGCCTCACCTATGTGAGCCAGGACGACAGGTTCTACACCTACCCCATCCACAAGGACGAAATCGCCTCCATGCCCGACAAAGAGGCCATCGAAAACGAGCTGGCCAACCGGGGCGACGTGTCGGCGTCGAAAAACTTCGAGGAGTACTGGGTGAACTCCGTGGGGCACACGCTCTACGACAAGTTCGTGAACACCTACTCCAAAAAGATGTGGGGCCTGCGCAACAACCAGGAAATCGACGACTTCGGCTTCTCCCCCAAGGGCGTGGCCCTCAAGGACGGCGACCGGGTCAGCTTCGAGGGCTCCAAGGTGATCGGCTACCCCGTGAACCTCGAAGGCTTCAACCCCTTCTTCGAGGCCTGCGTGCAGGACGCCACGGTCATCCGCGACACGCCCGTGCACCGCTTCGACCTGGACAACAAGCGCGTGCTGGCGGGCGACCAGTGGCTCTCCGCGGACCTCATCGTCAGCACCATCTCGCCCGACATCGTCTTCGATTACTGCCACGGCGAACTGCGCTACATCGGCCGCCACTTCATGAAGCTGATCCTGCCCTGCGAACGCGTGACCCCGGAACCCTACTATTTCCTCTACTACGCGGGCGACGAACCTTACACCCGCGTGGTGGAATACAAGCTGCTGACCGGCTACACAGCGCCGGACACGCTCCTGGGCATCGAGATCCCCACCTTCGACAACAAGCTCTACCCTTACCCCGTCAAGGCGGACATCGCCAAGGCCCAGCGCTACATCGCCATGTTCCCCCAGGACGTGCACACCATCGGGCGCATGGGCAAATACCACTACGACAACATGCACGTGGTCATCCGCGACTGCTTCAAACTGATGGAATCCATCTGAGCCAGGCCATGGACCACGCCCCGCTCCTCACAGACCTCGCCTCGCCCCAGGACCTGCCCCCCGGGGCACGTGTCGTCCTCTACGGCGCGGGGGACTACGGCAGGCACTACCTGGCCCGGCTCCGCGAATCCCGCCCGGACCTGCGCCCCGTCTGCTTCCTGGACACCTTCCGGCCCACCGGGGAGAGCCTGGACGGGCTCCCCGTGGTCAACGTGGACGACTTCGACTTCCGGGCCGAGCCCGTGGAGGTGGTCGTCACGGCGGCGGGGGTGGAAGCCGTGGCCGCCGTCCTGGCCGGGCGCGGACCGACGCGCTGCCACGTGCCCGTGGTGAGCCTGCGCGGCGCGCACTGGTTCGCCCACCGCGACCTCTTCGAGAACCCGCGCCCCTTCCTCGACCAGGCCCAGGGCCACCGTTTCTGGGAGAACGTCTACCGCTGGCGCTACCTGGCGCTCTGCCGGGAGCACTTCGGCCCCCCCGAGGCCCCCGCGCCCCTCGTGACCGGCCTCACCCCCGAGGAGGTCCGGCGCTTCACCATGGACGGCCGCGCCGCCCTGCGCCTGGACGTGCGGGACCAGCGCCTGCCCGTCAACCACGCGCTCTTCTACACCGACGAGGAGCTGGACGACTGCCTGGCCAGGATCGAACAGGGCGACGCCACCGTCTACGCGGCCCTGGACCGGCTGATCCGCCTGGCCCTGCGCGAGCACCCCGTGCAGGGGGCGAGCGTGGCCGTCTTCGGCTCCACCAGCCCCTGGTACGAGGCCATGTGCCTGCACCACGGCGCGCGGCCCGTCACGGTGGAGTACGCGGCCATCGTCTCGCGCTCGCCAAGGCTGCGCACGATCACCGTGGAGGCGCTCAAGGCCGGGGGCGAAACCTTCGACCACGCCCTCTCCATCTCCTCCTTCGAGCACGACGGCCTGGGGGCCTACGGCGACCCCGTGGACCCCGACGCCGACCTCGAAGCCATGCGCCTCGTGCACGAACGGCTCAACCCGGGCGGCCTGCTCTTCCTCAACGTGCCCGTGGCGGGCAACGACAGCGTCCACTTCAACGGCTGCCGCGTCTACGGCCGCCACAGGCTCCCCCTGCTGCTGCGCGGCTTCCGCGTGGCCGGGGCCTACGGCTACGACATCAAACGCATCGCCAGCGATCCCGACGCTCGCTTCGAGCCGCTCTTCGTGCTCCGCAAGGACCGGCCCGGTTCGCCCTGCGACCTCCCGGCCGCGCCCGCCGCCACACCCCCAGAGGAGACCGTCTGATGAACGTCCTGCTGCTCACCGGAGCGCCCCCCTCCGCCCGCATCCGCGCCTTCCTGGAGCCCCGCGTCGACCGCCTCGCCGAGACATCCGGACCCCTGTCCCTGGAGGCCCTGCGCCGCGACGGCGTGGACCTGATGGTCTGCCACGGCTACCCGCACATCATCGGCCCGGAAGTGACTCGAGGCTACCCAGGCCGCATCGTGAACCTCCACAACACCTTCCTCCCCTGGGGGCGGGGCATGATGGGCAACGTCTGGAGTTGCTTCGAGGACGCCCCCCAGGGCGTGAGCCTGCACTTCATCGACGAGGGCGTCGACTCCGGAGCGCTCATCGCCCGCCGCCTCGTGGACCTCTCCCTGGACGAAACGCTGGAGACCTCCTGGAAAATCCTCATGGACGCGCTTGAGGACCTGTTCATCGAACACTGGGAGGCCATCGCGGGGGGAAGCTGCCACGCCACGCCCCAGGACGCCCTGGACGAACTGGGCTCCTGCCACGATCGCCGTCGCTCCGAGACGCTCCTGGACCTCTTCCCGCAGCGCTGGAGCACTCCCGCCGCGGAGGTGGCGCGCCTGGGCGAGGAGTACCGCCGCGACCCGGCCGCCTTCGCCCGGACCCGGGGCGCCGATCCCTACGAGGGTGCGGGCCACACCCCCTTCTTCCCCGCCCTCCTGCGCGAAAGGGCCTGCCCGGCCCAGGGCCCCGTGACCGTGCGCGAGGCCACCGGGGACGACCTGCTCCTGAATTGGCTCTGGATCAACGACCCCGTCACCCGCAGGATGTTCAAGCAGAACGGCTACGTGGGCTGGTCCGGGCACTGCCGCTGGTTCGCCCAAATGCTGGCCAACCCCGACGCCACCCTGTGCATCGGCTTGCAGAACGGCAAGCCCATCGGCAACGTGCGCTTCAACCGCTGCCAGGGCGAGGCCTACGAGATCAGCATCAACCTGGCCCCCAACTGCCGCTACAAGGGCGTCGGGGCCGAGATGCTCGCCAGGTCCATCGCCCACATGCGAGACACCCGCGCGGTGCGCATGCTCTACGCCATGGCCAAGAAGACCAACAAGGCCTCCATCCGGGTGTTCGAGAAGTGCGGCCTGCCCGTGGTGCAACGCCCGGCTTTCCACTCCGGCATGGCCCGCTTCGAGCCGGACGTGGAGGTCTACATGGAAGCCGTCTACCCCTAGACCCGGAACACAGGACAAGCTCATGCACAAGCACCCCCTGGCCATCCACGGCGGCGAGAAGACCCGCCGGACCCCCATGCCCCCGCGCCGCGCCTTCGGCGAGGCCGAACGCGCCATGCTCATGGAGGCCGTGGACTACTACGCCTCCCGCGACGAGGACCCGCCCTACCAGGGACGCTACGAGCGCCTGCTCTGCGAGGCCTTCTCCGCGTACATGGGCGGCGGACACACCGACGCCGTGGCCACGGGCACGGCCGCCGTGTTCGTGGCCCTGGCCGCGCTGGAACTGCCCCGGGGCAGCGAGGTGATCATCTCACCGGTCACGGACAGCGGCCCGTTGAACTGCATCCTCATGCAGGGGCTCGTGCCCGTTGTGGCCGACTCAGCCCCGGGCTCCTACAACATGGGGGTGGAGCAGTTCCTCGCCCGGGTTACGCCGCGCACCTCGGCCGTGCTGGCGGTGCACAGCGCGGGCGAGCCCCTGGAGATCGACCGGCTGGTGGAGGCGGCCCACGCGCGCGGCGTCAAGGTGCTGGAAGATTGCAGCCAGTGCCCCGGCGGCAGCTGGAAGGGCCTCAAGGTGGGCACGGCGGGCGACATCGCGGCCTTCTCCACCATGTACCGCAAGACCCTCACCGCCGGGGCCAGCGGGGGGCTGGTCTGGTCCCCGGACGAGGACACCTATCGCCGCGCCCTGGCCCACGCCGACCGGGGCAAGCCCGCCTGGCGCACCGACGTGGACCTGCGCAACCCCGGCCACGCGCTCTTCCCCGCGCTCAACTTCAACACCGACGAGTTGTCCTGCGCCATCGGCCTGGCCTCGCTCGCACGGCTCGACGATAGCGTGGCCCGCCGCGTAGCCTTCGTGCGCAGGCTCTCCGCGCTGCTGGAGGATTCCGAGGTCTGCGCTCCCTACCCCTTTCACGAAGGCTTTTCGCCGTTTTACTTCCCCATCATGGTGGACGCCGAGAAGATCGCCTGCACCAAGACCGAATTCGCCCTGGCCGTGCAGGCCGAGGGCATCGGGCTGGGCGAGCACTACGGCTGCCTGGTGGCCGAATGGAGCTTCGCCAAGCCTCTGCTCTCGGACGATTTCACCACGGTGAACGCCTTCGCCGTACGCGACAGTTCCTTCAATCTCTACCTCAACGAACGCTACGGAGAGGAAGAGGCCCAGGACGTGCTGCGCGCGGTGCGCAAGGTGGAGCAGTGGTACCTCAAGTAGCTCCGGGAGGGACCACGGCGCCCGGGACTGGACCCCGAACCACGGAATACGCATGAACGTGATCCATTGCGCCGCCGACCTCCCGTCAGGAGATATCTGGATCTACGGCGCGGGAGGGCGCGGACCCCGCATGGCTCTGATCCGGCAGGCCGCCCCCGCGTGAACCGCTCCCGGACGGCGCGGACCTGCCGCAGGAACCTGTGACGCTCCCGGAACAGGCAAGAGACACCGGAGCATACGAGACACCATGGAAACGCTTTTCCTGGGCAACTGCCAGGCCGCCATCCTGGTCAACGTCTTCCGGGAGCAGGGCCGGGAGGCCAAGTCCTTCTTCCTGCCGCGCCTGGGCCTGGGCCCGCACCGCATCCGCGAGGTCCGGCGCAGGCTCGCCCTGGCGCTGGGCGAACCCTGCATGCGCGAGGCCATGCACCGGGGACACGTCTACTTCCAGCCCGGCCTTCAGGTCCCTGAGCCAGCGCATCCTGGCCGCGCCGCTCGGGCAGGCCCGCCGGGTGGCCGTGCACCCCGTGGAGGCCTCGCACGTGCGCGGCCTCCTGGGCGGGGCCACGCGGCTGGCGCTTTACGGAGCGGGCGGCAAGGGGCGCACGCTCCCGCGCTTCCTCCGGGAAACCGTTCCGGAGTGCGAGGTGGCGGGATTCCTGGACTCCGACCCCGCGCTGCGCGGCCGCCGCGTCGACGGGCTCCCGGTGGCCGGCCCCGAGGCACTGGAGGCATGGGGCATCCAGGCCGTGGCGGTCTCCACCTACGCCAAGCACGCCGTGGCCTCGGCTCTGCGGCAGTTCCGGCGGGAGAGCGGGGGCTCCTTCGCGGTGCTCACCGGCCTGGACGAACTCCACTCCGCGCACTGTTTTGCCGCGCTCAGGGAACTTCTCTGACGCCCATGGCCCGGAACGTGCTAGACGAGCTATCGTCCTATCCAACCAACAAGGAAGCCACGGCAACATGTTTCACGACGAAAAGGACCTCCCCGGGGACAGCCGCATCTGCGTCTACGGCGCGGGCAGCCGCGCCGCCAGGCTGCTGCGGCGCCTCGCCGCCAACCGTCCGGATCTGGAAGTGGCCTGCGTCGTGGACTCCTTCTCAGACGGCGGGATGTTCGAGGGCCTCCCCCTGCGCAACGTCGCCCATCTGGCGGAGGAGACCTTCGACTACCTCGTCGTCAGCGCTTACCGCTACGACGAAGTGGTCCGTACCCTGAGCGCCCGCGGGCTCTCACCGCGCTACTACGTCCACGTGGACTGCGACCCGCCCGCCGCGTCCCCGGAGCTCCTCACCGCGCCCCCCAGGGAGAGGCGGCAGGTGCTGGACCAGTTCGAGGCCCTGTCCCGACGCCGCACGGGGCAGGTGAACGTCACCCTCACCAACGCCTGCAACAGCCGCTGCGTCTTCTGCGCCTATCCGGGCTACACCGAGCCCCGAGCCGTCATGACCAGGGAGCACTTCGCCCGCCTGGCCAGCTCCATGGCCGCCCACGGCGAGCTGACCATGGACTTCAGCCCGCTCATCGGGGAATCCCTGCTGGACCCGGGCCTGGCCGACAAGATCCGCCACGCCCGGCAGGCCGGAATCCAGCGGCTGCTCATAACCAGCAACGGGCTGCTGCTGGGCCGTGACGAGGCCCTGCTTCAGCTGCTGCTGAGCGAATGCGAGACCATCTCCGTGAGCACCCCCGGCCTGTCCCGTGAGGCGTACCGCCGCATCTTCCGGGTGGACGCTTTCCGGCAGGTTCTTGACGGGCTGCGCCAGGTGGCGGCGGTGAAGAGGCGTCTGGGAGGCGGAGCCCACGTGAACCTCTGCCTGCGCAGCCCCCGCCCGCCCCAGGCCGCCCTCGACGACGAAGGGTTTCGGGAGCTCCTGCCCTTCATCAAGGAGGGCCTGCTCTTCTTCGACCCGGGCGACGGGTGCGTGGAGTTCGACAACTGGTCGGGCGCGCTGGTCGCCGGGCAGTTGCCGGAGGGCCTGCGCTTGAAACCCCCGGCCGTTACGCCGGGAGCCCCGCCCTGCGATTTCATCCTGCGCGGCGCGTGCACCGCCCTGCCCGACGGGAGCTTGCGCCTGTGCCCGTGCCGTTTTCTGGAGACCCTGCGCGACGACCTCGTGATCGCAGACCCCGACCACCCGGACCCCCTGGCCGCGCTGCACGGCCCGCGCCACGAGCGCATCGTCCTCGACTGGCTCGACGGCAGGCTGCCCCGGGCCTGCGCGGGGTGTTCGCTCTACAGGCCCTGCGCGGAACAAAACACCTAGACCATCCCCCGAGGAAACCGACCATGCCCCTGCCGCGAAGATCGCTCAAACCCGTCGACGAGGCGCGCGCCGCCACCTTCATGGCCAGGCTCGACGCCCTGCGCCGGGAGCGCCCCGAAGCCCCGGTCATTCTGGTCACGGCCTTCTCCTTCGGGTCCAACTACCTGAAGCTGCTCCACCACCTGCGCAAACGCGGAGCCATCGTGGCACTGGTGACTGGAGACGAGCGCATCAACGGGGCCACGCCCATCGCTTCCCTGGCCGGGCAGGGCTTTTTCGACATCCACTGGGCTTCCAACCCCTATGTGCTGGAGATGCCCTACCTGGCCAGTCGTTACGATTTCGACCTCGTGCACGCCCTGGTGGGCACCTATAGCCCCTACCCCTTCGCGGAACTGCTGCGCCTCTGCTCCGCCCCCGTGGTGGCCGACTACATCGATTTCCGCGAGCTGATGTACGACGACGGCGTCAGCGTGGACCTGGAGGCCCACAAACAGGCCTTCGGCGTCCAGGACGCCGGGCTGGAGTTCGAGCTGTGGCGCAGGATTTTCACGGGCGCGGCGGGCGTGGTCTACAAGGATTCGCCCGAGTCCTTGCGCCATCTCTCGCGCAGGCACGGCCACACGCCCCGGGCCATCGAATTCCAGTCCTACGTCTGCCCGGAGTGGATGCCCCCCGAAGCCCTGCGGCCTCGGGACGGGACGCCCTCCCGAGCCGTGTTCGCCGGGGGCCTCCAGTGCGACCCAGCCCAGCACGACTTCAAGACCTGCCGCACCACCCTGGACGTGGCCCTCTCCCTGGCGCGCCAGGGCTTCCACTTCACGGTCTACAACGCCTGCGACAACGGCCTGGGCGGCTTCGAGGCATTCAGGGAGCTGGCCGACGCCAACGAGCGTTTCGCCTACCACCCTGCGGTGCCCAACCACCTGCTGGCCCGCGCCCTCAGCGCTCACGACCTGGGCTGGAACTACCAGCACTTCGAGCAGGGCTCGGAGACGGCCTTCTGCCACGCACGGGTGATGAGTTCCAAGATCTTCAACTTCCTGGAGGCGGGCCTGCCCGTGGTGGCCTCCCGGTACACGGCCTACGTGGCCAGCTACCTGGAAGCCCATGACATCGGCCTGGGCGTGGAAAGCCGGGACATCGGGGATTTCGCCGCCCTGGTCCGCGAAACCGACTGGGACAGGCTTCACGCCGGGGTGGCCCGGGCCAGGGACACCCTGAGCATGGACCGCCATTTTCCGCGACTGCTCGACCTCTACAACCACGTGACCGGAAAGACGCTCTTCGCCGGGACGCCCGGCGACATCACCCCGGATGGAAACCCGGCCCTCCGGGCCCAGGCGCAGGGAGAACCCGACGCATGATGCTCATCGACCACAAACCCCAGACCGTCATGGCATGGATCCCCGCGCGCGGCGGTTCCAAGGGCCTGCCCGGCAAGGCCCTCCTGGACTTGAACGGCAGGCCGGTGATCGCCCACACCATCTGCGCGGCCCTGGAGTCCGGGCTGGTGGACAGGGTGCTCGTGAACACCGACGACAAGGAGATCCGGCGCGTCAGCCTGGCCTGGGGGGCCGAGGTTCCCTTTCTGCGTCCCGCCTCCATGGCCCAGGACGACTCGTCCCTGGAGGAGGCCCTGCACTTTCAGTACGAATGGCTCACACGCAACGAGGGGGCCGTGCCCGGCGTCATGATCGGCATGAGCCCCACCCATCCCTTCAGGCTCCCAGGACGCCTGGAGGCCGCCCTGCGCCTGGCCGCCGACAGGCCCGACGTGATGAACGTGCGGGGCGTCGTCCCCCTGACCCGCGACCCTCGCAACTACTGGACACTGGACGCGAAGGGAGAGGCCCTCCCCTTCTGGGGCGCGCACGAGGAGCCCCCGCGCGGGCGCGTCCACCAGAACCTCTTCTCCTTCAACATCGTGCTGGATTGCCGCCCTCACCTGCCCCCCCAGCACTGCCTGCCGGTGGCGGCCGCCCTCTCGCCCCTGGAGGCCGTGGACCTCGACGAACCCAAGGACATGGACCTGGCAAGGCTTGTGGCCGCCCGGGGCGGCCCGGCTTCAGCGCGGGCGGGCCGTGCCGAAGGCCTGGGCGGGTACGGTGGCGGGAGCGACCGCCAAGGCCGGGACGAGGGGGGATTCGAGCTGTTCGGAAAGCATTTCGCCGCGCCGGAGCGTGCGGAGGAGCCACGCATCCTGGTGCATGGGGACTACCCCCTGCTGGGGGAATCGGACATCCGCGCCTTCGCCGAGGCGACGCGGGGGAGCGACAGGATGGTGGTCTCCGGCTGCGAAGTTGACGAGGACCTCCACCCCTACCGACTGCTCGTGGAGGATCCCCGGGGCTACCTGCGCTACGCTGCGGACATCCCCCAGGCGGTACGCGGCAGGCGCCAAGCCTACCCCAGGGTCTCGCGGTTCGCGCCCGGGCTCGTGCACGTCCCCTCCGGGATGACGGCCGCCGGGCAGCCTGGTTGCGCCGCGCCCCTGATGTGGCCCATGTCCCGGGAAAAGCTCCTGGACGCGGCCGACCCGTTGGAACGGCTCCAGATCGCCCTGCACAGCTAGCGCGCCCTGGCGGCGCGCCAGCCCTGCCTCCGGGCGAAACGGCGCGCAACCCGCGACAGCCCGGCCGGTTTGCCCGGAGCGGGCCGGGCCGAGGCAGACGCCCGCCGGGCAGCCCCGGGCCTATTTGAGGTACTTGAACCAGTCTTCCGTGGCCTCGGCGATGGTCGCGGGCTCCCAGACCGGGGCTTCGCGCCAGTAGTCGATGGCTTCAAGCACGCGGGCCACGCCCTCCTCGAAGGAGACCTTGGGGCTCCAGCCCAGCTCCGCGCTGATGCGCGTGGTGTCGGCGAAGGTGCAGTCGGGCTCGCCGGGGCGTTTGGGGATGCCCACGGTTTCGCCGCCGATGAGCTTCGCCAGAGCATTGACGCTGTAGTGGTTGCCCGAGCCCACGTTGAAGGCCTTGCCGGACACCCCGGAGCGCACCGCCGTGACCATGGCGTCGGCGATGTCCGTGACGTAGGTGAAATCGCGGGTCTGCTCGCCGTCGCCCACGATGGTCAGGGGCTTTCCGGCCAGTTTCTGGGCCAGGAACACGCCGAACACCGCGCCGTAGGTGCCCGAGGTGCGCGAGCGCGGCCCGTAGACGTTGAACAGGCGCAGGGAGACCACGGGCAGGCCGTAGACTTGGCGCCAGTGCAGGGCGGTCTGTTCGCCCAGCCACTTGGTGAGGGCGTAGGGGTACTGGGGCCTGGGGGCGGCGTCCTCGGGCGTGGGGAAGGCGTCGGGGATGCCGTAGCAGGAGGACGAGGCCGTGTAGAGGAAACGCTTCACCCCGGCGGCGCGCGCGGCCTCCAGTACGCTCAGGGTGCCGTCCACGTTGGAGCGGTAGTAGGGCACGGGCTGCTGGATGGAGGGCACGATGTCGGCCAGGGCGGCCAGATGGTAGACGTGGTCCACGCCCTCGAAGGCCGGGCGGATGCGCTCGAAGTCGCAGATGTCGGCTTCGAGCACCGTGAGTTCGCTGCGCCCGGCCGCGTGGGCCAGGTTCTGGAGACGCCCGGTGGAGCAGTTGTCCACCACCACCACCTCGCAACCGTCGTCCAGAAGGCGGTCCACCAAGTGGCTGCCGATGAAGCCCGCTCCGCCGGTGACCAGGGCCTTGATCCTCGCTGCCATCGATGCTCCTAGGGCGGCACGGGCCGCGCGTTGGGGTTGCCGGGACGCCTCGCGGCGCCTTTCATAAAACGGCGAACCCCGAAGAGGGGTTCGCGGGAGCCGCTGACGGGCCGAAACGTTCCGGAACGCCCGGGGCGTCCCCTCCACTGCTCATCGGCAGACCCGGCGATTCCTTCAGGGCCGACCCGCGCCTCAGCGCACGGCGCGCGCGGCGGCCCGGCGGGCCTTCAGGAACTCGATCACCCCGGGCATGAGCGACAGCGCGATGATCAGGTAGATCACCTTGTTGAAGTTCTGCTTCACCAGGGGCAGGTCGCCCACCAGGTAGCCCAGGCCCACCAGCCCGCCGATCCAGAGAATGCCGCCGCCCACCGAGAAGGCGAGGAAGCGCGGATAGTGCATGTTGCCGATGCCTGCCACGAAAGGAGCGAACGTGCGCACGATGGGCATGAAGCGGGCGATCACCACGGTCTTGCCGCCGTGCTTCTCGTAGAAGGCGTGGGTCTTCTCCAGGTGCTTCTTGTTGAGCAGCCAGCTGTCCTCGCGCTTGAACACGGCAGGCCCCAGGGTGCGCCCGATCCAGTAGTTGGTGTTGTCGCCCAGGATGGCCGCGGCCGTGAGCAGGCCGATGGTCGCCAGGGGGTCCAGGCTTCCCGCGCCGCAGAACGCGCCCAGGATGAAGAGCAGCGAGTCGCCCGGCAAAAACGGCGTGACCACCAGGCCCGTCTCGCAGAAGATCACCAGGAACAGGACCAGGTAGGTCCACGTTCCGTAGGAGGCCACGAGCATCTCCAGGGTTTCCTTGATGTGGCCGAGCATCCAGACGAACTGGCTAACGTATTCCATGGCGGTTCCTTGATGATGGTGATGACGCGCGCCGCGTGCAGACGGCGGCCGGGTGGCGGATTCATAAGGCCAGACGCCCTTGCAGGCAAGCTCAAAGGCCCCCGGGGCGGCGCGTCTAGTCCATCAGGATGAACACGTCCATGCGCATGCCCACGGGAATCTCCTCGCCGGGGGCGAACTCCACCAGGGTCTCCAGGATCTTGGTGTCCAGGCGCTCGGCCGGGTCGTCGGTGCGCACGTTCTTGCGCCCGAGCATGCGCGCCACGCGGATCACCCGGCCCTCGAAACGCCGGTCGCCGTAGGCGTCGGCCACGGCGTAAGCCCGCTGGCCCACGCGCACCTTGTCCACGTCCTTCTCGTCCACGTCGGCGCGCACGCGCAGGACCGTCACGTCGCCCACCGTGACCACCGGCGAATCGAAATTGGTGGAGACCATCTCCCCCGCCCGGCGGTGCTTGCGCAGCACCACGCCGTCGAGGGGCGCGCGGATGAGCGCCTTCTCCACGTAGGCCCGGGCCTCCTCGAGCTGGGCCACGGCGCGGGCGTGCTCCGCCTCGGCCTTGCGCACGTCCTCGGCGCGGCTGGGGTCGTTGACCAGATGGAAGCGCTGACGGGCCTGCTCCTCGCGCTGACGGGCCACCAGGAAGTCCTTCTCGGCACGGTCGGCCTCCTCGCGCGAGATCACGCCCCGGGCCACCAGATCGGAACGGCGCTCGCTCTCGCGCCGGGCGTTGGCCGCCACGGAGGAGGCCTCGCGCAGCACGGCCGCCGCCTCCACGCGCTCCATGGCCCGCGCCCCCGCCACCACCTTGTCCAGCGAGGCCTCGGCCGAGGCCACGTCGGCCCTCGCCTGCTCCAGCCGGGCCTGGATGTCCGCGTCCGCGAGGCGCGCCAGGGGCTGCCCGCGCGAGACCCTGTCGCCCTCTTCAACCAGCATTTCGGAGATTCTTCCGGGGATGTCGAAGCCCAGGCGCATCTCCTCGCTGGCGGGTTCCACGCGCCCTGCGGCCGCCACCCAACGCCCCGTTTGCGGGATGCGCCCGGTGACGCCCTGCCCTTGTGCCGCCACGTCCGCCGACGCGAGGGATGCCATCAGCAAGGTAACGACCAGCGCAGCATGCTTCATGACGTCTTCTCCACGGCCCCGAGGCGGCCGTCCTCGATGCGGACGATTCGGTCCGCGAAGTCGAAGATCCTGTTGTCGTGGGTCACCACGGCCACCGCGCGGCCGCGCTCCTTGGCCAGTTCGCGCATGAGCCCGATCACTTGCCGTCCGTTCACGGAATCCAGGGCCGCCGTGGGCTCGTCGGCCAGGATGATCTCCGGGTCTCCGGCCAGGGCGCGGGCGATGGCCAGGCGCTGCTTCTGCCCGCCCGAGAGGTCCGCCGGCCAGCTTGCGAGCTTGTCGCCCAGCCCCACGGACTCCATGGCCTCACCGGCCAGGCGTCGGGCCTCGTGGCGCGGCCGGCCCTTGAGGTCCAGGGCCACCATGACGTTCTCCACGGCGCGCAGCGTGGGGAAGAGGTTGTAGTTCTGGAACACGAAGCCGATATGTTCCAGGCGCAGACGGCACAGTTCGCGCTCCGGCAGGCCGACGGCCTCGCGCCCGCGCACCAGGAGGCTCCCCGCGTCCGGGCGCAGGATGCAGCCCATCACGGAGAGCAGCGTGGTCTTGCCGCTGCCCGAAGGCCCCATGAGCAGCACCAGTTCGCCCGGGTGCACGTCCAGGGACACGTCGTCCAGGGCCAGGGTCCTGGCCTGCCCGGAGCCGAAGGCCTTGGAGAGGCCGCGCGCGGAGACGGCGGCGCGAAGGCGTTCCTGCCCCACTTCAGCGCCCCTTGAAGACCATCACCGGGTCGATGCGCGTGACTTTGTTGATGGAGATGAGCGATGCGCCCACGCACATGCCCGTGGTGACGAAGAAAAGCCCCACCGCAAGCCAGGAGGGTAGGAGGATGGATGCCCCGCCTTTCTCGGCCAGACCCACCAGCAGGTAACTCAGGGCGATGCCCGGCGTGTAGCCCGCGAAGGCGCTGGCCAGGGCCTGGAGCACGATGATGCGGTGGATGTAGCCCCCCGGAGCGCCCATGGCGCGCAGGGTGCCGAACTCGGCCAGATGGTCCATGGTGGTGGCGTAGAGGGTCTGGGCCACCACCACCACGCCCACCACCAGGCCCAGGGCCGCCGCGATGAGCAGGGCCATGCCCGCGCCGGTGGTGAACATCCAGTACTGCTGGGTCTTCCTGGAGAACTCGCGGGAGGTGTACACGTCCACGCCGTCCACGCGCCGCGCCAGCTCGCGCTTGAATTCCTCGGGGTCGGTTCCCGGCAGGGCGTCCACCAGCACGTAGGTGAAACGGCCTTCCCGCAGGTTGCACAAGGTCTGGGCGATGGGCAGCGTGCTGAAGATGTAGGGCGACGTGGTGAAGGAGCGGATGCCCCGGGTGAAGGCCGCCACCCGGACGCGGTGGCCGTTCACCTCCACCTGCTCGCCCAGACGCGCGACGCCCAGCTTGGCGCGGTAGACCTCGTCCACGGCCACGGTGTCGGGCACTGCGAGGAGCGCGGCGTCGCCCTCCACCACGTTCCAGGGGCCGCCCATGTCCGAGGCGGCCTCGTAGCCCACCACCTCCACGGACTCGAAGCCGCCGTTGGGCTTTTTCCAGTTGGCGAACTGCACCACCAGGCGGCGCGCTTCGGCCACCCCGGGCGTGGAGAGCGTCTGGTGGAAGGCCTTCTGGGGCAGGGGGGAGGTGACGTCGAAATTGCGCATGCCGCGCGCGCAGATCCAGTACTGGGCGCGGGTGTTGTCGATGACGGTGGAGGTTGCCGTGGTGAAGCCCACGAAGAGCCCGGCCTGCACCGCGATGAGCACCACCGCGAAGACCACGCCCGTGAGCGTGACCGCGAGACGCACCTTGTCGTGCAGGAGGTTGCGCAAGGCGATGGTCAGGGTCATGTTTGCGCGGTGCTCCCGCCGACGTGGTCCGGGGCGGCGCAGAGCGGACGGCGGATGGCCTGGGCCTGTTCAGGCAGGACTCTTGTGCCCCCACGGAAAGACCGGAAGCGCCCGTCAGGGAGCGCCGTTCGCGGCCCGGGCATCTGGCGGCGCGCCCCGACACGGGGGGCGACCGAAACCCGGTTCCGGGGGGAGCGAGCCCGTTGGAGCATGCGGCCCGTCAGGCTACTGCTCGCCGGGGATCTTCTCGCAGTCGGGCCTGAAGCAGCAGTCGGGCTGGCCGCAGACCGAATAGAGGCCCCTGCCGAAGCAGGCCTCGTAGCCCTCGGCCACCTGGATGGCCCGGACGGCGGTGGTCTTGGTCCAGCCCACGGCGATCTTGAGGTTCACATCCCTGGCCTTGTCCCGGATCTCTTTCATATTCATGGCGTGTTGCCTCCTGAGGAGAACATACCTATGCGTGTAGACCATCTCGTGACGGTGCGCAATGCCGTACGGCGAAAGCCCAATCCGCGACGCCGGCCAAACCGGCAACAGGGGGGTGCGACGACGCGCGCCGCATTTCCGGGAGGGGGCGGCCCGGGGCGCACTCCCTGGCCGCGCGGACGCGAGGGGAAAACGCCCGGGTTACGGCGAACCTGTCTTGGCCGGAACGAAGGGAGGAGGAACGGAGCGCCGCTACGGTTCGCCGCGTTCGCGAAAGAGGGCGGCGTGCCACTCGAAGACGCGGGTCATGAGCTCATCGGCCACGTTGTCGCGGACCGGGGTCCAGAGGATCTCGCCCGAGACGGGATCGGCGCGGCCCACGTGGACGAACTCCAGGCCGATGTCCAGGTCCTTGGAGACGCGGTCCTCCACCAGGCGCACCGTGCGCCCGGAGAGCCACAGCTCGCGGGGCTGGTTGCGCACTTCCTGGAGGAAGCGCAGGCGCAGGGTGTATTCCTCGTGGCCGGTGGGGCAGAAGGAGTTCTCGGTGCAGAAGATGCGGCGCACGTGCAGGCCCAAGCCCCCGGCGGAGAGGTTCTCCAGGCGGCAGAGCTTGCCCTGCCGGAAGAACTCCAGGTCCATGATGGCCTCTTCCGGGACAGGCGCGGCGAGTTTGCCGCCCTCCCAGACGCGCAGGTCCTCGAACCAGGCGAGGTCCGCACGCACGCGCATGCTGCGCCTGCGTTGGGAGCGCTCCACCTTGACGGGGTGCTGGGCTTCCAGAACCAGACCGCCCGTCGTGGCTTGGCGCACGCCCAGGGCCTTGGCCCGGAAGCCGTAGTAGCCCACGCCCTTGCCCTCGCGGATGCGGAAGAAGCAGCTGAAGTAGCGCCCGGCGAAGTTGCCCGGCTGGCGCAGGCCGTAGAGATCGAGATACAGCCGGTCCGCGCCGATGGTGTTCACCGCGCAGCTCAGGTCTTTGATGCTGGTGACGGACTCCTCGAAGATCAGGTCCATCTTGGCGCGCTGGACCAGGGCCTGCTCCAGCACTTGGCGGGAGGTTTCGTCGAGGGCCGGCCCCTTCTTTTTGAAAAGGTCGAGTATCATTGTCGTTTCGCGGATGGAGGTCTGCGTTTGATACGCGATGGCGGCGGGAGCGGTCAACGCGCCAGTGCGTCCGACGCGGGGCGCGCAGGGCTCAGTGGGCGGCCCGGTTTCGCCGGGGCAGGCGGATGGTGAAGCGCGAGCCCCTGCCGGGTTCGGAGTCCAGGGTGATTTCGCCGCCGTGGTTCTCGCGCACGATGAAGTAGGAGACTGAGAGCCCGAGCCCCGTGCCGGAGCCCGTCTCCCGGGTGGTGTAGAAGGGCTCGAAGACCTTGCGCCGGGCGGCGTCGTCCATGCCGGGGCCGTTGTCCTCGATCTCGATGTAGCCGTTTTCGGCGTCCACCCAGGTTCGCAGGATGATGGTGGGGTCCGTCGTGCGGCTCTCGGCCATGGCCTGGGCGGCGTTGCGCAGGATGTTGAAGATCACGTGCTGGATCTGCTGGCTGGAGCAGGGCGCCGAGGGATCGGCGGGGTCGAACTCCCGGAGCAGAGTGATGCGTTTGAAGCCGTATCCGTCGGCGAGGCTGTAGTCCTGCAGGCAGAGGAGCACGGCCCTCTCCACCAGTTCGTTGAGTTCCTCGGGAAGCCAGGCCGAGGAGCTGCGCTTGCTGAACTCCAGCATGTTGGAGACCACGGTCGCCACCCGCTTGGCCGAGGCGCGCAGATTCTCCAGGAGTTCAGGGATGTCGCGGCGGGCAAGGTATTCCTGAACGCCGTCCATGGAGCAGCCCGCCGCCTCGGCGGCCTTGCGATTCACTGGGAGGTCCGGGCGGATGCGCGTGATCACCACCTGGGCGCTCTGCATGATGCCGCCCAGGGGGTTGTTGATCTCGTGGGCCATGCCCGCCGCCAGCCCGCCCACGCTCATCATCTTCTCGGACTGGGCGAGCACCTCGAGCATGCGGTGGCTTTCGGTGGCGTCGTCGATGCGGACGACGGCCTCGCGGACCCCTGAGGCCTGCACGGGGTAGATCATCACGTCGCGAGCTGTCACCGTGCCGCCCTTGCGCTCCACCTCGCGGGGCAGCTCCAGGGGGCGTCCCTCCTCGATGGCGCGCAGGGCATGGCCGACAAGGCCTCCCAGGCCGGGCATCTGGCGGCTGTCGGCCCCGGGAACGCACTCCGGGCAGAGGGCCAGGGCCTTGGCGTTGGCCCTGGTCACCACGCCCCGGGCGTCCACGCAGACCAGGGCCGAGGGCGAGGAGTCGAAGATGGCCCGCAGGTATTCGCTGGCGCGCTCCAGCTCTCGTTCGGCGGTCCAGATGTCGGTGAAGTCGGCGATGACCCCCACCAGACCGGCCGTGGAGCCGTCGCCCGCCTTGTAGAGGGCCTTGTGGAAGCGGATGTGACGCTCGCCCCCGGGAGTGGACTTCACGAACTCGTAAATCTGCACCGGCCCTGAAGCCAGGAGCTCGTCGTCCTTGGCCTTGAACACGTCGGCTTGGGCGCGGGGGAAAACTTCGTGCACGGTGCGGCCCAGCAGGGCTTCCCGCGTAAGCCCGGACCATTCCACGAAGGCCTTGTTGCAGCCCAGGTAGATCCCGGCGGTGTCCTTGTAGAACAAGGGCGTGGGGATGGCCTCCATGAGCGAGGACACGAGGTTGATCTGGCCAGCCACCTGCACCTGGGCGCGGCGCATCCTTGCCGCGTGGAACCACAGCACGCCGGCCACCACGGCCAGGAGCGCCGTGACGAGGCAGTAGGCCCACACCAGTTGCGGATTGGTGGCGTAGAGTCCCACCGGCTCGTTGAGCACCTGGCTGCCCGGGGGCAGGAGCGAGGGGTCCAGCCCGAAACGGACCAGGGCGGCGTGGTCGAACACCCAACGGCCGTTGTCCTCGCGGTAGCGGTCCATGGAGGCCACGTCGCGCCCCTTGAGTAGTTCCCGGACGATCTCCCCGGCCATTCGTCCCTGGTCCTCGGCGTAGAGAACCCGCCCGCCAACGGGACCGTGGCCCATCCAGGAGCCCCATGCGGCGTAGAGCGGCGCGGGGCTGACCAGGGACAGCCGTCGCGCGGCCTCGGCGGAGGTGAGCAACTGCCCGTTCTCCTCGGGACGGCCCACGGCCAGGACGATCCAGCTCTTGTCCAGGCTGGCCAGCCGCGCCTCCAGGGCCTGGATGTCGTTCTCGTTGAAAAGCTCCACCTGCAGGGTCTCGGAGAGTGCGGGGATCTCCGCAGCCACCATGTCCTGAATGACCTTGAAGTACTGGGCCTTGCTTCCCAGGATCAAAAGCTTGTCCGCCCGGGGGCTGAGCCTGCGGGCCATGGCTGCGGTCTCCTTGAGGGCCAGGCGTTCCACCACGGCCACCGTGTCCGGCACTTCCAGGAACCAGCGGGGCATGGCGCCGCCCAGGACGCAGGCCACCACGGGCACGCCCGGGGCCATGGACTCGCGGTGGGCGTTCCAGAATTCCAGGGCCTTCCAGTCGGTGACCACGGCCGCCTGGGGCCGCGCGGCGGCCGTCATGGTGAGGATGGCGTAGCGCTTGGCGTCCAGGATGCCCTCGTAGCCGCGCAGAGGGGCGAGCCGCGCGGCGTCCAGGTATTCCACGATCATCCTGGGGTTCAGTCCTTCGCCGGAAAGGGACTCCGCCAGGCCGCGCTGGAGCCCGTCCGTGCGGGCGAACCCCGGGTGGTAGGAGTGCAGGACGAAGATTTGAGGAGTCTCCGGCGACGGCGCGGCGGCCGCGCCCACGTCCGCCGACGCCGCGAAGAGCAAGAGGAGGAGCGAGAGCACTACGGTAAGCTTCATGTAATGATGTCCGGAACGCCGGTGATTTGGTGGAACCTCCGGACGCGAAGGATATCCTACGGAACGGCGTGCGCCGTCAAAAGGAAAAACAGACCGGCAAGGGAGGGCTGGCCCTCTCGTGGCCTGGGGAGTGCGGGGGGCTGGCGCGAGACGAGCCGGACGCCGGAACGACGGGGGGACGCAAGGCGCGGCGGAGACGCGCCGTGGGCAGCGCCGGACCGCCGGGGGACGGCGGACCGGCGCGACCCGCGCGGGAATCAGGCGAAGTCCATGGTGAAGCCGCCGTCCTCGCCCACGTCCAGGGCCACGGAGGCCGGAAGGCCGCCCGAGGTCATGTGGCCCAGGATCTCCTGGGACATGCGGGGCAGGATGTTGCCGTTGAGGATGTATTCGATGTTGCGCGCCCCGGTCTCCACCTCGGTGCAGCGGGCGACAACGGCCTCCACCACCTTGGGGGTGTAGGTCATCTTCATCTTGTTGTTGTCCAGGAGCATCTTGGCCAGCTTGTCCAGCTTGAGCACCACGATGTCTTTCATGGCGTCGGGCGAGAGGCTCACGTAGGGGGCCACGCTCATGCGCGCCAGGAGCGCGGGCTTGAAATACTGCGAGAGGATGGGCCGCACGGCCGAGAGCACGGCGTCGTAGGGCACCTGCGCGCCGTCCTTGGTCATCTCCTGGATCACGTCGGTGGCCAGGTTGGAGGTGAGGATGACGAGCGTGTTCTTGAAATTGATCTCCTTGCCTTCGCCGTCGGAGAGCATGCCCTTGTCGAACACCTGGTAGAAGAGGTTGAGCACGTCGGGGTGGGCTTTTTCGGTCTCGTCCAGGAGCACCACGGAATAGGGGTGCTGGCGCACGGCCTCGGTGAGCATGCCGCCCTCGCCGTAGCCGACGTAGCCCGGGGGCGAGCCGATGAGCCGCGAAACCGTGTGCTTCTCCTGGAACTCGCTCATGTTGATGGAGACCACGTTGCGCTCGCTGCCGAAGAGGATGTCGGCCAGGGTCAGTGCGGTCTCGGTCTTGCCGGTGCCGGAGGGGCCCACCAGCAGGAACACGCCCAGGGGCTGGTCGGGGTTCTTGATGCCGGACTTGGCGGCCTTGATCACCTGGGTCACCACGTCCAGGGCCATGTCCTGGCCTTTGATGCGCTTCTTGATGCGGTCTTCCAGGTTGGCGATGGTGGCGGCCTGGTCGCGGGCCACCTTGCCCATGGGGATGCCGGTCCAGTCCGAGACCACCTGGGCCACCAGGTCCGGGTTCACCTCGATCTGGATCATGGGCGCGTCGCCCTGGAGGGCCTTGAGGGCGGCGTCGGCCTCGTCCAGCTCCTTTTCCAGGGCGGCCTTGTCGTCGCCCTGGGTCTCGTGGACCTTGGCGCGGATTTCCAGCACCTTGTGGGCGGCCTCACGCTCCTTTTCCCAGGCGGCGGTGAGGTCCGCGGCCTTTTTCGTGTTCTCCTCGATGAGGGCCGCCACCTGGGCCAGGCGCTCCTCGTCCACGGGGATGCGGTTGTCCTTGTCGCGTTCGATGGCGTTCTTCTCGCGCTCCAGGGCCTGGATGGAGCGCTCGGCGTCCTCCAGCACGGCGGGTTTGGCCGTGAGGTTCACCTTCACGCGGGCGCAGGAGGTGTCCAGGAGGTCGATGGCCTTGTCGGGCAGAAAGCGCGCGGCGATGTAGCGGTCGGCGTATTCGGCGCAGATCTTGATGGCGTCGTCGCGGATCACCACGTTGTGGCTTTTCTCGTAGCTGTCGCGCAGGCCGCGCAGGATGAGCGTGGCGGACTCCACGCTGGGCTCGTCGAGCTTCACCATCTGGAAGCGCCGGGCCAGGGCGGGGTCCTTCTCGAAGTATTTCTTGTATTCGCTCCAGGTGGTGGCGGCGCAGGTTTTCAGTTCGCCGCGCGCCAGGGCGGGCTTGAGCAGGTTGGCCGCGTCGGAGCCGCCCGCCTGTCCGCCCGCGCCCACCAGGGTGTGGGCCTCGTCGATGAACATGATGATGGGCTTCTCGCTGGCCTTCACTTCGCTGATGACGCCGCGCAGCCTGTTCTCGAACTCGCCCTTCATGCCCGCGCCCGCTTCCAGCAGGCCCATGTCCAGGTTGATGAGCGTGACGTTCAGAAGCGACTCGGGCACGTCGCCCAGGGCGATGCGCAGCGCCAGACCCTCGATGACGGCGGTCTTGCCCACGCCGGGGTCGCCCACGAGGATGGGGTTGTTCTTGCGCCGCCGGGCCAGGATGTCCACGATCTGGCGGATTTCGCCGTCGCGGCCGAACACGGGGTCGATGCCGCCGGCCTTGGCCTTGGCGGTGAAGTCCTGGCAGAAGCGGGCGATGAAGGAGCCCTCGCCCGAGGGGGCCGCGCCGGGCGCTCCCCCCGGGGCCATGGGGCCCGCCGTGGCCTGGGCCGCCTCGGAGGAGGCCTTGGTGGCGTTCCAGAAGTCCTTGAGCAGGGCCTCGCGGTTCAGGGCGGACAACAGATCCAGGTAGGGGCCGGAGCCGTAGAAGTTGGGCCGGGCCAGGAAGGCCAGGAGCAGCGCGCCGGAGCGCACGCGCGAATCGCCCAGGTCCACGGAGCCCACCACCCAGGCGTCCTCGATGAGTTCGATGAGCAGCGGCGAGAAGGTGGGCTTTCCGGCGTTGCCGGTCTTCAGGTCTTCCAGGGAGTCGGTGAGCCCGGCCGCGAGGCGTCCTGCGTCCACGCCGCCCGCGCGCAGGATCACCGGGATGTCGGAGCCCGCGTCCTCCAGACACTTGAGCAGGAAGTGCTCAACCGTCACCTCGTACTGCGCGCGCGAGACCGTGAGCCCGGCGGCGTTGTGCAGCGTGCTGGTGCAGAAGGCGTTGAGCTTGGACAACAGGGACTTCATGTTCACGTTGATCATGGGCTCGCTCCAGGCGGACGGATGGTTTTCGGATACTGGGCCGACCCTACACAAACCATCCCGAAATGGGAAGGAACCTCGTCGGCTTTCACACAGGCTTTCGCGAAAACGCTCAACTTTTACGCAGAAGGTCTGCTTCTTGCCGCCATGGACTTTACGAGTCCCGTCGATTCCGCCTATGGAAACGTCGCTGATCGGCAGACGGTCTGGCGTTGGTTCCCCAAGCAGTATCCAGGAGTGCGTAATGAAGAACGTGAAGTTGCCGGTGAAACTCATCGGCGGGTTTGTTTGCACCGCCCTTGTGGCCCTGGCCGTGGGTCTCATCGCCCTGCGCCAGATCGGCAACGTGACGGAGAACGCCCTGGACCTTGGCGCAGTTCACCTGCCGGGCGCGGAAAGCCTCCTGCGCGCCATGAACGAGACCAACGCAGCGACGTGCGCGGTGCGCACCCTGGCCAGCCCCTTCCTGGACAACGCCCGCCGCGAGGCGGTCCAGCGCGAAACCCAGGCCGGGCTGTCCCAGATGCGCCAGACTCTGGCAGGCTACGCCGGACTGCCCAAAAGCAACGGTGAGGAAGAGATTTTCAAGGCAATGGCACCCCTGACCGACTCCTTCGAGCGTCTGGCGGGCAAGGCCGTCTCCCTCTCGGGCTCGCTCATCCAGGTGGACGTGCCCAATCCCGACGCCCTCATGACCAGCATGCAACTCTTCCGGGGCGACCACTACAGCCTGGAATCCAAGGCCGCGCTGCTCATTCTGGAAAACTCCCGCTTCGAGGGCGGCGAGGACCCCACCGCCTGCAACTTCGGCAAGTGGCTCTCCGGTTTTGCGACGAGCAACCCCAGGCTCGCGGCCATCGTCAACGAGACCAAGCCCCAGCACGACCGCTTCCACGCCGCCGTGGCGCGCATCAAGCAGGCCCAGGCCCGGGGCGAGACGGCCGAGGCGCGCGCCCTGCTGGCCCGGGAACTGACGCCCAGCGCCCAGAAGGTCTTCGATTCCTTCCGGGAGATGCGCGCCGAGGTGCAGCGCTCCGTGGACCTTTTCGGCGAACTGGGCCGGCTGACCGCCACCGAGTTCGAGGCGGCCCGGAGCAGCCTGTTCGGCCAGATGAACAGGCTGGTGGAGGAGAACGGGCGAGAGGCGGCCCGTGCCGTCAAGGAGGCCGAGTCCTCCGCCGCCACGGCGCGCGCGGCCACCCTGGCCGGGTGCGCGGCGGGCGTGCTGGTGGCCCTGGCCCTCGGCGTCGGGCTCTCGCGGGGCGTCACCGTCCCCGTGGCCCAGGGCGTGGCCTACGCCCGGCGCATGGCCCAGGGCGACCTGGCGGGTCAACTGGACGTGCGCCAGCGAGACGAGATCGGACAGCTGGCCGACGCCCTGCGCGACATGACCGGACGCCTCTCCGAGGTGATCGGCGAGGTGATCGAAAGCGCGAACAACGTGGCCTCGGGCTCGCAGCAGCTCTCGTCCACTTCGGAGTCGCTCTCCCAGGGAGCTTCCGAACAGGCGGCCAGCGTGGAGGAGGTCTCCTCCTCCATGGAGCAGATGGCCGCCAACATCCAGCACAACGCCGAAAACGCCGCACGGACCGAGGCCATGGCCCTCAAGGCTGCCCGGGACGCCGAGACCGGAGGCCAGGCCGTGGCCCAGACCACGGCCGCCATGCAGGCCATCGCCGGGAAGATCACCATCATCGAGGAGATCGCCCGCCAGACCAACCTCCTGGCCCTCAACGCCGCCATCGAGGCCGCCCGCGCGGGCGAGCACGGCAAGGGCTTCGCGGTTGTCGCCGCCGAGGTGCGCAAGCTGGCAGAACGCTCCGGCCAGGCCGCCTCGGAGATCTCCGTGCTCTCCAGCGACTCCGTGACCGTGGCCCGGCAGGCCGGGGAGATGCTAGCGGCCATCGTGCCCGACATCAGGAAGACCGCCGAGCTGGTCCAGGAGATCGCCGCGGCCTCCCGCGAGCAGAACGCCGGAGCCGACCAGATCAACAAGGCCGTGCAGCAGCTCGACCAGGTGATCCAGCAGAACGCCTCGGCCTCGGAGCAGATGGCCTCCACGTCCGAGGAGCTCTCAAGCCAGGCCGAACAGCTCCTCGGCGTCATAAGCTTCTTCAAGACCACGCAAGGCCAGGAGGCCAGGACGCGGCGCCGCACGAAGCACGCCCTGCCCTCCGCCGCCCAACGGAGTTGAACCATGCCCGGAATCGACCTGCTCGAACCCAGTGAAGAAGACGTCCGGGAAGCCATGCGCTCCATGGCTCTCTCGGCGTCCATCTCCCCTGCGGACGCCAAGGCGCTCTTCAAGGCCGCCCAGGTCCGCACCCTGGCCCGGCTGCGCGCCGCCGTGCTCGTGCGGGACCTCATGTCCCGCGAGTTGACCGTGCTCGCGCCAGACACCCCGCTGGACCGCGCCGCCGCGCTGCTGGCCCGGGCCGGCATTTCGGGGGCTCCGGTCTGCCAGGGGGCGCGGCTGGTGGGCGTTGTCTCGGTGAAGGATTTCCTCTGCGCCCTGGGCCTGCCCAAGGACGCGCCCCCCGTGGCCCTGGCCGCGCGGGTGCTCTCCGGCGGCGCGGCCGTGCCCGCCTCCCTGCCCGGCGGTCCCGTGAGCCGCATCATGACCACGCCCCCCCTCAGCGTGTCCCCGCAGCTGCCCGCCTCTGACGCTGCCGGGCTCATGGCCCGCGAAGGCGTGCGCCGTCTGCCCGTTGTGGAGGATGGACGCCTCGTGGGCATCATCACCCAGACGGACCTCCTGCATGCCTTCGGCAACCTGCTGGGCGAGATGGCCTGACGCAGGCTTCGGGCCCGCGCGCGACGGCCTCAGCCCCCGGTGGGCTGCCGGTCTCGCTGGGCGTTCTGCAGGTCGCGCAGGGTGAGCGCGCCCAGGATCACGTCCCGGTCCGCGGGGTCCACCACCGGGAGCTGGTGCACGCCCGCCTCCACGAAGAGCAGCAGGGCCTCGTGCAGGTCCTGCCCGGGCGTGAGCAGCGCGGCCGGGCGCGCCAGATCGCGCGCCACCACCAGCGGATAGAGCGCGCTCTCGAAAAGCACGCGGCGCACGTCGGCCAGGGTGACCAGCCCGGTGATGCGCCCGCCCTCCCCGCGCACGGGAAAGGTGATGTTCTCGGTCCCGGCGATGATGTCCGGAAGCGCGCCCAGGGTGGTGCCCTCCTCCAGCACGGCCACGCGTCCAGGGGTGTAGGCGTCCGCCACCCGGAGCTGGCGCAGGGCCGCCTCGGCGGCTTCGCCTCGGTGCGCCGGGGAGTTCACCTTGCCGCGCAGTTGGTTCTCGTAGAGGCAGAAGCGCCCCGAGAGCAGAAGCGCAACCGCCGTGCAGAGCATGAGCGGGGCCAGCAGCGCGTAGCCCTGGCTGATCTCGCAGACCATGATCAGCGGCCCCAGGGGGGCGTTGGCCGCGCAGGCGAAGAAGGCGCTCATGCCCACCAGCACGAACGCGCCCTGGCTCGGGGCCAGGTCCGCCCGCCAGAAGGCGAGCAGCTTGCCCGCCAGGCCGCCGGTCATGGCCCCCACGAAGAGCCCCGGGGCGAACATGCCCCCCGAGAAGCCCGAACCGATGGTCAAGGAGGTGGCCACGATCTTGCCCAGCAGGAGCGCCGCCAGGGTCATGGCCGGGATCTGCCCCAGCACGGCCAGCTCCAGGCTGGCGTGGCTGGAGCCGGTCACGTCCGGGAAGGCCATGCCCACGAGCCCCATGGCCAGCCCCCCCGCCGCCGTGGCCGCCGCGAGCCCGAAGCGCTTCCCGAGCGGGCGGAACACCTTGTACTTGATGAAGAAGAACCCCCGCACATAGAGCCACGCGCTCCCGGCGCAGGCCGCAGCCAGCAGGAGGTAGAAGGGAATCTCCCGGAGCGTGGCGGGCCTGGGGTCGGGAATGTGCAGGATGGGCTGCGTGCCGTAGAAGAAGGTGCAGACCAGATAGGCCGTCACCGAGGAGACGATGCAGGGCAGCAGGGCTTCGCCTTCGAAGTCTTCGGAATAGAGCACTTCCACGGCGGTCATGGCCCCGCCCAGGGGGGAGCGGAAGATGGCCCCAAGGCCTCCGGCTGCCCCGGCGAGCAGCAGGACGCGCCGGTCGCGGTCGGTGAGTCCGAACTTGCCCGCCAGCCAGGAGCCGAACCCCGCGCCGAGAAAGGCCACCGGACCCTCCTTGCCCGCGCTGCCGCCCGAGGCGATGGTCAGCACGGAGGTGGCCGTGCGCAGGGCCGCCGCGCGCGGCGGGATGCGCCCCTGCCCCTGGTGGAAGGCCCGGATCATGGCGTCGGTGCCGTCGGTGCCCGAGGCCTGGGCCTCGGGGAGGAATTTTCCCACCAACACCCCCGTGAACGCCCCCACCAGGGTGGTGATCACGGGCAGGAGCCAGGGCCGGGCCAGGGTGGCCATGGAGGAGGCCGTGGGCTCATGAAGCCCCAGGAGTCCTCCCTGGATCAGACGGGAGCCGACTTCCAGCGCGAAGGAGTAGGCCACGGCCAACAGGCCCGTGGCAGCCCCCACCCCCACGAAGAGCAGCACCCGCCGCAGGCGGCGGGACCCGAAAAAACGTTTCAGTGGCGTCAACATCCCGTGATCCGGCGAGGCGTCCGGGAGTCAGCCCCCCCGCCGCGCCATTTTGCGCTCTTGAAAGACAAGGACCGTCGATCCGCCTGGCGTCGACGGCCGGAGCCGCCCGGACGCGCGGTCCGCGTGGCCGCTGTCCGGGACCGGGGCGTCAGGCCGGCACGCCGCTGGCCCCCTGGAAGGTGGCCTCGGCCGAACCGGCGTAGCCGTCGTGCAACAGCCAGGTGTCGTAGCCCAGGCGCGACCACAGGGAAGCCCCCAACTGGGCGCGGCGCACCTCGCCCGGCCTTAGCTTCAGGAGAAGGTCGTGCTCCACGGGCTCCACCAGGTACATGCCGATGAGGCTCTCCACATGGTAGTTAAGTTCCCTGCCGGGCAGGAGTTCGTGGAAGCGGTCGGCCTCCAGGTCGGCGAATTCCACCACAACCTTGCCCATGCGGTCTTCCACCAGATGGCCCACCCAGCAGTCTTCGCCCAGAGCGCAGTTGGCCAGGCCCACCACGTTGCGCTGGTCGTCGGGGATGGGCACCCAGCGGTGCACGCACTGCTCCACGCTGACGCGCGAGCCCTCCACGGCGTCGGCCAGCATGGTGCGCAGGCCCAGGGCCGAACGCGGGTACTGCGTGAAGAGCCCGATGTAGCGCAAGGCCGCCGACGGGCGCGAAAGCCGGGAGCGCAGCTCCTCGTGGCCCAGGCCCAGCAGGCAGTAGAGGCGGTCCAGGTAGTCCGGGTCCGCCTCTTCGAGGGTCTTCACCATGAGCCGGTACTTGGACCAGACCCTGTAGAAGTGCACGTAGGAGCGATCGCCCAGAATGTCCAGGAAGTCCCTGGAGACGCTCTTGTCGTCGGAGCGTTCCTCGAGCAGTTCCTCGGTGTAGAAGGTTGGCAGGGGCGAGCCCGTGCCGTAGAGCCCCAGGAAGGTGGCGGTGATCTCCACGCGCGGCTCGCCGCCCTCCTCCTCCGGGGGCGAGATGACCACGTCGGTCATGTCCGTGGCCGGGAACGAGAGCGAGAGGTAGGGACGCACGCGCAGGGCGGCGTCGTAGAACTCCTCGGCGTCGTCCCGGGAGGTCTTGCCCGCCCAGAGCTTGAGGAGCCTGATGGCCTGGAAGTAGGAGAAACCCTGGGGCTTGGCCGCCAGGGTTTCGATCACAGCAGGTAGCGTTCCCCGATCCGGGCCGGCCATTCGTAGCGCTCCTTCTTGAAGACGTCCTCAACGGCCAGGCGCGTGAAGCAGTTCACGGCCGCGTATCCCGCCAGGAAGCAATCCAGCACGGAGCCGAAGAGGTACATGTCGCCCATGCTGGCGAAGCCCGTGGGGTCGAGGCGCATTTCGATGAGCTGTCCGCGCATCATGATGCCGCCCACGAGGCGGTTGGTGGTCTCCACCTTGAGGTCGTTGACGGCCTCGGCGCGCTTGATGCCCGCGAGCACCCCGGCGCGGTCCTTGGTTTCCGGAAAGATGTAGAGTTTGACCAGGGCCTTGAGGTTCTCGGTGTCGGCCATGGGCAGGTAGTTGAGGTAGAGGTGCGACAGAAGCCGCCAGAGGCTCTCCTTGCCGATGGGAGGCTGGCGCGTGGCCGTGGGGGGGCGCAGGTTGGAGAAGTCCGCCAGCACGGGCGAGGTCTCGGTGGGCTTGGAGATGTCGCCGATCTGGAGGTTCTCGGGCAGCGTGGCGTTGGTGCAGCGGATGGAGAGCGAGAGGGTCTCGGTCTGCGGGTCGCCCGCGCCCTTGGGGTAGGCCACGGAGAGGTAGAGGTCGGTGCGCTCGGTCAACGCGCTCTGGCGGTGGTTGAGCGAGTAGACGGGGCGGGCCTCGCTCATGGGGTTGAACATCTCGAAGGGGTAGTATTCGCGCTGGCCCACGGAGCCCTGCATGAAGCCGATCACCTTGTCCACGGAGTAGACCTGGTAGTGCCCCGTGGACTCGCCCGCCGGGATCACCCGGTATTCGGGCATGCGGTGGTCCAGGAGCACGGGGTCGGCCTCGTGGGGGAAGAGGTTGATGGCGGGAGTGGCGAAGAGGGCGAGGCTGTCCTTGGTGAAGGCCGGGGGGTCGGTCACGGGCTTGTCGAACTCGAAGACGATCTCGAAGGCCTGCCCCGTGCCGCGGTCCTGCCAGGCCTCGAGGCCCGTCACGTCAAAGAAGAGGAATTTCTCCGGCAGGGTGAAGTATTCCTGCAGGATGCGGTAGCCCGGGTAGGACTGGCGCGGATAGGGGATGGCCGCCTCGTTCTCGCCGAAGCCCACGGGGACCAGGTTCCTGCGCCCCAGCACGGCCTGGCCGCCGCCCTCCTTGGCGCGCACCACGATGCGCGCGGTGCGGCGCATGAGCAGCAGGAAACGGTCGGCCGCGTGGCCGTAGTCTCCGGCCAGGTGAAAGCGCAGCGCGGGCGGCTGCCACTTGGAGAGCTGCATGCCGCTCATCTCCAGGGAGACGCGCAGGGCCGAGGCGCGCCCGGCCGAGGTGACCAGGGCCGTGTCGGTGATGGCCAGGGGGTAGAGGTCCACGTCGTAGCAGGTGGTGAAGGTGCAACTGGTGCCCTCCACGGGAATGGACGCGGCGTGGGACCCGGCCTGCACGGTCAGGGGCTCCATGAGCGAGCGCTTGGGCGTGTACTTGAGGATGGTCATGGAGGGCACGGGGCTCAGGTAGTGCGGGAAGACGAGGCGCATGAGCCCGTGGATGATCTCGGGAAACTCGTCGTCGAGCTTCTGGGCCAGCAGGCCCGAGAGGAAGGCGGAGCCCTCCAGAAGGCGTTCCACGTCCGGGTCCTGGGAGGGGCCGGAGAGCATGGGGGCCAGGGCGGGGTGCTTCTTGGAGAACTCGACGGCCAGGGTGCGCAGGTTGGCCAGTTCGCGCTGGTAGTAGCGGTTGATCACGGGCTATTCCTTCACGCTGACCTTGCCGTCGGGGTCGATGACGGTTTCGAAGACCACGGGCACCTCGCGGGATTCGGTCTGGATGGTGGCTTCGAGCTTGAAGGCCACCTGGAGCACGTCGTCGCTCTGGGGGATGTAGGTGACGTTGACGTTTTTCAGGCGCGGCTCGTACTTGCGCACCACGTCTGCGATGGAGCGCTGGATGTCGGGGATGGTGTCCTGGCCGAATGTGGAGCCCAGGTTGGTGAAGTCGGGCACGCCGAAGTCGTCGTCGATGGGGGCGGTGCCCTGCTTGGTGTTGAGGATCATGCGCAGGTGGCGCATCACCGAGGCAACCACGACCTCGGGGTCGGGGTTGCCGCGCAGCTCCGGGTGCTTTTCCATCTCGCGGATGCGTTCGAGGAGGCGCTGCTGGTACATGGAGAATCCTTCCTCGCGCAGGAGTTAGAGCAAGCGCGGCATCGCGTCAACGCGGGGTCTCCCGGGAGGGGTCTTCGTCCGGGGTCTCCCCCGGTCTCCCGGAGGCGCGCACGCGCCAGTCGTCCCCCGGCTTCATGCCGATGGACTCCCAGAACATCACGGCCACGTCGCGCCCGGCGGGCGGGGTCACCAGGTCGGGCCGGGCCTCGTCGGAGCGCGAGGGCGGGGTTTCGTGGTGCACCGCGCCGCGCTTGCGCGCGTTGTCTTCCTGGATGTCGTCTCCACGCATGGGGCGACCTTGGCCCGATCCGGGCCGCCAGGTCAAGGGCGGATGGCCCCGGGCCGCGCTGCCGCAGTCCCCCCCTTCACACTGCCCGGCGCGATGCCCGTCGTCCTTCCCCGCGCCATGCCCGGGCAACGCGGCGGCAGGAGCCAGCGACCGGCTCCCGGCGCGCGAAAGCGCCCCGCAACGCGAGAGGCTTTCCCCCACAGGCGCCGCGACCCGCTTGCCCAAGCGCGCCGGGACTGGCATGGCTTCCCTGGAGACTTGGCGGAGGCCCGCGACGTCCCGAACCTTCCGGGCCGCCGCGTCGGACGCCGGGAGCCATGCCGGGGCAGCGCCCCGTCGTCGCCATCAGCCCGCCCGGCCTCCCGGAATCGGCTCGTGCCGCGCTCCGGCATTCGATCGTTTCGTCACTCCATCCACCGGCGGACCCCATGAACAACCTCCCCGGAGGCCTCTCCGGCGCCGAAGCGCCATCCCCCATCGAAGCGTCCGTCCGCAAGTACGGCCCGGAGATATTCCAATTCCTCTCCGACCGGGACATCGCCCTCCTGCTCGCCCTGCGCGACCCGGAGCGCTCGCTGACCAACCGCCAGCTCGCCCTGCTCCTGCTCGAGGCCTCCCCGGAGACGCGCCAGCGGACCCAGGCCAACCTCGACGCGTTCCGCCGGGCGGTGATCGTGCGCGTCCTGGCCGGAATCGACCCCCTCGGCGGAGAGACGCCCGCCAGCGAAGAGGCCCGGGAGGCGATCGAGCGCCTCGCAAGGACCCTGGCCCATGAAATCTCCGACGGCCGCATCGGCCCCCTCGCCTTCCCCGGCCCCAGGTTCGACATGGGGGCAAGCGCGGTCCTCGAGACCAGGCCCTGGGAGCCCCCCGGCAAGCCCGCGCCCAGCCCCAGGGGCCTGCTCCGGCTTCTAAGGTTCTCCCCGACGCCTCAAGCCGGGAAGACCGCCCCACCCACTCTGCCAGACGCCGGGCCGGCGCTCCTCTTCGACTGCCTCACGGCCACGCCCGAAGCGTGCATCGGGTTCTGGGTGTCGCTGCACAAGGAGATGCGCAACGCCGGTACGGCCCCCCTTGCCGCAGTCGTGGACAGGCTGGACCCCTTCAGCCGGTCGCTGGCCATCCTCGTGCTGGAGCGCCACGAGGACGCCGTGTTCCTCGAACGCTCGCGCGAACTCCACCGGGCGCAGCGGGAGCGCTTCGAGGCCTACTACCGCCGCGCCGAGGCCTTCTTCAGCGTTTTCCAGGGCAACGCGCCCATCGAAACCCCTGTCCTGCTGGAACGCCTGCGGGACGCATCGCCCGGCCCGGACCTGCCCGAGCTGCCGCCCTTCGAGGCCCACGCACCCCTCCAGCGCTTCAGCCCGGACATGGAACCCGCCGCGCAGATCGTTGCGCTGGCGCATCTGCACCGGCTGGCCCGGGAAAAGGGTCTGATCTCCCTGGAGGCGGTCACGGACAGTCCGGAGGGCCAATGCCCGGTCATGCTCTGCGGCTTGAACGTCCTGTGCGCGGTCTGCGACCCCGAGCTGCTGCGCGAGGCCGTCCGGCTCAAGACGAAGACCCTGATGGCCGATTGGGAGCGCCGGACCTCCATGGTCCTGACCGCGCTTTCCCCCGGGGCCATGGCGTCGTTCTGGTTCACGCCGTTCGCGCTCATGGAGGCTCAGCTGGCGCAATGCCGCGATCCGCGCGACTACCTCCGCTGACCGGCGGAGCGAAACTCATTTCAGGAGACGTCCATGCCAGGCATTTTTCAGCATTCCCAGGCCGACGGCGGCGGAGCCTCCTGTCGTTTTTTGAACGGTCCCTGCCGGGGAAGCGGCTGCCTGTTCTGGTCCGCCGGGAACGGCGGCGGCCCGGGCTGCGTGGCGCGGCACTGCCTTGCAGGCGTCGCGCTCCTTGGCGCCTTGCCCTCCCCGTCTCCACGCCCCGGCGAGGGGTTTTCCGCTCTGGCCCGCCTGCTGCTCTGCGCCCCGCCCGCGTGGAGCGCGGCGGCGCTCGCGGGCAGGCCTGCCGGGGACGCCGAAATCGTTGCAGACGCCGCCCGGCGCTTCGTCCCCACCCTGGATGAACGCCTGGGGCTCGACCCGCGCCGGACCTTCCACAGGCTGGCCCGGCTGATGGACCGGCTCGGGCCGACAGCCCTCCAGGCCATCGGCATGCCCCGCCGGGCTGCCGCCTCGACCTTCTGGGAAATCTGGGATTTCCGGTTCCTGCGGGGCGATGCGGCGCAAACCTTCGTGGCCGCCTGCCGCCCCGACGAACTGGAAAGCCTGGCCGTTCTCCTGGACGACGCGGATTGCGCGCCGCTGCTTGCGGCCGCCCCGGCGGCAACGTCCCGGGACATGGAAGCCGCGCGCCGCGCATCCCCCGTTTTCATGCCCGGGGTCCTGGCCCTGGCCGGGGACGCCCTGGAGCGGGCCGCGCTTCTCAGCGAGGACGGAGGCCTGAGCCTGCACCTGCCCGGCTTCTCAGCCGCCTTCAGCGGGCTCGAACCGTTGCCGTGCGCGGCCCTGCCCCCCGGCCTGGAGACGGACGGCGCGAGGTGCTGCCCGCTGCTGCGCGCCGCTTGTACGGGCGAGCGGTGCGCCGCGTGGGAAGCGGCCGGACAGGCCTGCGGCGTGAGCGCGTGGCGCGACGCGCTGTTTGAAACAGGCGGGCGCGAGTGCCCCAGGTGCGTGGGTGAGGCTCTTGCCTCTTCACTTGGGCTCGGCGGGGAGCAGGTTTTCGGGATGCTCGCGTTGCCGGTCCAGGCTGGCGTTTTGGCGGATTTCGCACTGGAGGCCCGGGATCTCGCGGAGGCGCCGGGCGACCCGGCGGAGAGGGGGCGGGCCCGTCCCTGGGTCGTGTCGGCCCTGCTCGACGGCCTGGGACGGGCGGACCGCGTGCGGCTCCTGGCCGCCGCGAGGGAGGCGCGTCCCGGATTGACCGGGAGCGCCTTGACCCTGCTGACCGCTCCTGTGGACGTGCTGGCCGACCTCGCGGACGAGGATTTCCGCGAGCTGCTCAAGGAGGTCAGCAACGAGGAGCTGACCCAGAGCCTGGCCGTCGCGGGAGACGCCCTGCGCGAAAAGTGCCGCCGGAACCTGAGCGAACGGGCCTACCAAATGGTTCGCGAGGACGTGAACGGCATGGGCCGGGTACTGCTCCGGGATGTGCGGAGCGCGCAACGCGATGTGCTGGCCGCAGCGCTGAGGCTGGCCCGCGAGGGCCGCATCAGGCTGCCCGCCGGGCTGAGGGGATGAGGGCTTTGCCAGCGTTCCGCCTGGGTGCGCATCTCCCCGGCTTTCCCCGCGCGGCGAACGCGCCCTGAACTGGGAGACGAAACGGACGCCTGGCGGGACGCCCTGCCCTCGCGGGCCGACCGCCGCCGAAGCCGCGCCCTGGCGCTGGCCGCGCGGGCCGGGCCAGGCAAGCGCGGGAAGTCGCTCGTCGTTCAGTGGGTCGGGCACATGGCTTCAGGCCGGTCCGTCCGGGAGCGGGACGACGCTCTCCGTGCACTGGAGCGGACACATCGGCCCAGGCCGGTCTATCCTGTCGCGGGGTGCGCGGCCGCTCAGGCCTTTGCGGCCCCGGCCGGGGCTGCCTGTCCGGACTGCGCCGCCGCGCCGGGCTCGGGAGCGGCTGCCGACTCGGCGCCGGGGGGAGCGTAGACGGGATCGCACAGGGGATCCGGCGGCAGCCGGTAGAGGCTGTCTGCTGGTTCAACGTCGTCGAAGAAGGATGCGCTCTCGGCCATGGGACACCTCGCGCGGAAGGATTGATGCGGCGGGGCCGGAGTCCGGGCCCGCGTCCGAGGTTTGGCGGCCCCTCGGAGAGGGGCTTGAGAGCCGCCCTGCTCCCTGCCGCACTTCGCTGCGGTTGCCTGCCAAACCGCCAAGCCGATCGTGCCGACGGCGAAGGGACGGCGCTGCCGCCCCGGCCGGACGCCGCGCCGGTGAGCCGGGTCCGCGACCGCCGCCTGCGCGGGGCGCTGCCGCGCGGTTGCGGGCAGCGCCGGGCGAAGGCCTATTCCTCGGGGAGCCCGGTGATGGGGTCCACGAGGGGGTTGACGATGGGGTCCTTGAGGGGATCCTGGATGGGGTCTTTCAGCGGGGCCAGATCGGCCGCGTCGTCGTTCATGGGGCCTCCCGGTGGGACAGCCCGGCTCCGGCGGCCCGCTTGGGCCGCCGGTCCGGGAAGCGCTTTACGCGCCCTTCCAGTCGTCGGTGTATTCGATGTTGCCGTCGTTGTAGGTCCAGGTGATCTTGGAGTAGGTGAAGCTGAACTCTTCCATGTCGTGGAAGGGCTTGTTGTCGGGAAGGAAGGTCATGGGGGTGTATTCCCGCATGGTGACGATGATGGCGTCTTCCATCTTCACGGTGTAGTAGTTCTCTTCCTTTCCGTCGGGTTTGATGCGGAAGTAGTTGATCTCCACGGTGCACTGTTCGCCCTTGCAGCAGGCCTGGGCCATCTTGGGCGAGCCGGGGTTCTTGTGCACGGTCACGGTGAAGGGATGGTGGATGCGCTGGCCGGTGGGCAGACCGGTGTGGGTGTCCTTGGGGATTTCCACGTTGTGGTTGGTCTGGTAGACCAGCATGGTGTCCTTCTTCTTGGAGTCGGACTGATCGCAATCGCCCTTGATCTGTCCCTGAGTCTTGCCCGTGACCTTCATGTAACCGGTAAGAGCCATGTCGAGACCTCCGTGTTGATGCAGGTTTATTTCTTATCGAGCTTGCCGACCAAGGACAGGGTGAACGAAGCGCCCATGTACTTGAAGTGCGGCCTTGCCAGCAGGGTGACGGAATAGAATCCTGGATCCCCTTCCACGTCGTGCACTTCGATCTTGGCCATGCGCAACGGCCTGCGGGAACGCACGCTTGGGGCGGGGTTGTCCATTTCCGTCACATACTGGCTGATCCACTTGTTCAGTTCGTCTTCCAGGTCGGAGCGTTCCTTCCAGGTGCCGATGTTCTCGCGCTGGATCACCTTGATGTAGTGCGCCAGGCGGTTCATGATGAACATGTAGGGCAGCTGGGTGGAGAGCTTGTAGTTGAGCTCGGCCTCCTTGCCTTCCTTGGAGATGCCGAAATACTTGGGCTTCTGCACGGAGTTGGCGGAGAAGAAGGCCGCGTTGTCGGAGTTCTTGCGCATGGTGAGGGCGATGAAGCCCTGTTCGGCCAGCTCGAACTCCCGGCGTTCGCTGATGAGCACCTGGGTGGGGATCTTGGTCTGGATCTCGCCCATGGCCTCGTACTGGTAGAGGGGCAGGTCTTCCACCGCGCCGCCGCCCTGGGGGCCGATGATGTTGGCGCACCAGCGGTATTTGGCGAAGGAGTCGGTAAGGCGCGAGGCGAAGGCGAAGGCCGCGTTGCCCCAGCAGAAGTCGTCGTCGCCGCCGGAGGTGTCTTCCTTGAAGTTGAACGACTTGGTCGGCGCGGTGTCCGGCCCGAAGGGCAGGCGCAGCAGGAAGCGCGGCAGGGTGAGCCCCAGATAGCGGGCGTCTTCGGATTCGCGCAGGGAGTTCCACTTGGTGTACTGGGGCATCTCGAAGATGGACTGGAGGTCCTTGAGGTTGGGCAGGTCCTCCCACTTCTCGATGCCGAACATCTGCGGCCCGGCGGCGGCGATGAAGGGCGCGTGGGCCATGGAGGCCACGGAGGCGCAGTATTGCAGGAGCTTCACGTCCTGGGGTCCGGCACCGAACTCGTAGTTGGCGATCATGGCCCCGAAGGGCTGGCCGCCGAACTGGCCGTATTCGGCCGTGTAGACCTGTTTGTAGAGCCCGGACTTTACCACCTCGGGGGCGTCCTCGAAGTCCGAGAGCAGGTCTTCCTTGGTGGCGTTGATGAACTGCAACCGGACGTTCTCGCGGAAGTCGGTGTGCATCACCAGGTATTTGAGGGAGCGCCAGGAGCTTTCGAGCTTGCGGAAGTCCTGATTGTGCATGATCTCATTGACCTGGCTGGAGAGCTTCTGGTCGAGCTGGGAGATCATGTCGTCCACGAGCGCGCCGGAGACGCGCGCGCCGGAGCGCTCGGGCTTGACCAGTTCCTCCAGGAAGGCCTGAAGGCCCTGCTTGGTGGTGGAAAAGGCGTCGTCCGAGGGCTTGAGCTTGGTCGCCTCGACGATATCGTCCAAAAGCGAGGAATCGGCCGCGGCCGCCTGTGCCTGGGCCGGCGCTTCCTGGGCCTGGGTCGCTTCGTCAGCCATCTGTGGTCCTCCTTGAAAGGCCTTGCCGGACGTCCGGCATGCAAAACGGCGGAATGGTCCCCGCGCCTAGGCGTTGACCCCCAGTTCCTTGAGCAGCCTGTCGCGCAGCGCCGGGTCCTGCACCATCTCCTGCACCTTCTTGCGGAACTCGGGCACGTTGGAGAGTGGGCCTTTGAGGGCCTTCAGGGCCTCGCGCAGTTCCATGAGCTTTTGCAACTCCGGCACCTTGGCCACGATGGCGTCGGGCTCGAAGTCCTTGAGTTTGTCGAATTTGAGCTTCACGCCCATTTCGTCGCCGTCCTTCCCCGAGACCTTGTTGGGCACGGAGATGTTCAGCTCGATGTTCTGGGCTTTGAGCACGTCGTCGAAGTTGTCCTTGTCGACGCTTATGGGGTCGCGGTTCTCCACGGTGCGGTCGTCGGGGCGATTGGTGAAATCGCCGAGCACGAGAAGCTTGAGCGGAAGTTCGACCTCTTCCTTGGCATCGCCCGTTGCGGGCTTGTAGACGATGTTCACGCGCTCCTTGGGGGCGACGGAAGCTTCCTGGGCCATTGGGGATCCCTCCTGAACGATAGTGGGAGTTTCGGCTCTTTCTCTACCAGAATCAGTCCGAATTGAAAGCGTTATTTTCGTGGCAAGCCGCTCGGCAGGCTGGAGTCGGAGCGGCGCGCAGGCCTGGAAACGCCTCGCGGAGGCCGCCCTCCCGGCCCGAACGCTTCGCCACGGGCCTACACGGCGGCAGTCGCGCCGTTCCGGAGCGTTCCGTCGGCCTCCTGGTGGCGCATGGACGTTTTTCGCCCCCGCGCCCCGGCGGATTCGGGCGCGGGTCCTTCAGTCCGGCCGAGGGGGGGGGAGCCGCCCGGGCTCAGTGGCCGGGCCGTTCCTTCACGGAGCGCATGGCCCGTCGGATGGCCGACTCGATGTGCGCGTCCTTGACCGGCTCCGAGAGCACGATGGAGCCCTGCTGGCGGTAGCGCGCGGGCAGGAGGTTCAGGGCCAGGGCGTAGATGTCCTGGATGTCCAGGGAGTCGAGGGGCTCGGCCTCCTCGCCCAGGATTTCCTCCAGGATTCTGGCCACCCTCCCCTCGTTCTTGTTGCGGATGCTGGAGAGATCCACGCCGCGCGCGGCGAGCTTTTCTTCCTTCATGCGGGGCCTCCGTCGACGGCGGTTGGAACCAAAAGAGTCCGGGTCACCATAACAGAGTGCGCGCCGGGGTCAAAGGTTCTCGTGGGTTGGGGGCTCCGGATGCGAAGAGGCCAGCCGCGCGGACGCATCTTGCACCGTTCCCGCCCTCCATGGGCGGCGAAACCCCTCCGGGACTCGCCCGAAGGGGTTTCGCTTCACTGGGTTCCGCCCAGACAGGCCGTGATATCGCACTCCACCAGGCCGCGCGCGACCGCAGCGGGGCCTACGCGGCCGCTCGGGGTCGAAGGGGAGCCGGATTACGCCCTACCTGTGCTTCTCGTGCCACTTCCAGGCGGTGCCCACGATGGTCTCCACGTCGCCGAATTGAGGCTTCCAGCCCAGCAGTTCGCAGGCCTTGTCGGCGCGGGCGTAGAGGCCCGGCGGGTCGCCGGGGCGGCGCGGGCCTTCCTTCGCGGGGGTGGGCCTGCCCGAGACCTTCTCCACGGCCCTTATCACCTCGCGCACGGTCTGGCCGTTGCCGGTGCCCAGGTTCACGGTGAGGCTTTCGTCCTTGTCCTGGATGCGGCGCAGGGCCAGGATGTGCGCGTCGGCCAGGTCGGTGACGTGGATGTAGTCGCGTACGCAGGTGCCGTCGCGGGTGTCGTAGTCCGTGCCGTAGATCTCCACGTGGCCGCGCCTGCCCTGCGTGGCGTACACCACCAGGGGGATCAGGTGGGTCTCGGGGTCGTGGTCTTCGCCGATCTCGCCGTCGGGGTCGGCCCCGGCGGCGTTGAAGTAGCGCAGGCTGGCATGGCGGATGCCGTAGGCGTGGTCGAAGTCGGCCAGGGTCTGCTCCATCATGAGCTTGGTCCAGCCGTAGGGGTTGATGGGCTTCTGGGGGTGGTCCTCCCGCAGGGGCAGCTCCTGGGGCACGCCGTAGGTGGCGCAGGTGCTGGAGAACACGATGTGGCGGCAAGACGCCCGGCGCATGGCCGAAAGCAGCGACAGCGTGCCCACCACGTTGTTGCGGTAGTACTTCTCCGGATCGGAGACGGACTCGCCCACGTAGGCGAAGGCCGCGAAATGCAGCACGGCCTGGGGGGCGTACTGCCGGAACACGGCGTCCAGGGCCTCGCCGTCCAGGATGTCGCCCCGAACCAGCGGCCCCCACTTCACGGCCCACTCGTGGCCGTAGACCATGCTGTCGAAGGTGACGGGGTTGTAGCCCGCCGCCTTGAGGGCCTTGCAGGTGTGCGAGCCGATGTAGCCCGCCCCGCCCGTCACCAGGATGTTCGCGCTCATTGCTTTTCTCCGGCGTTGTCCAGGGCCTGTCCCAGGACGACGGTCCGTCCTGCCCAGGCCATGGTCAGTTCACGATAGAAGTTCTCGGCCTCCACGCCAAGGCGGATCTCCTGCCCTGGCCCGAGGGCCTGCACGCCAAGGAGCCCGGCCGGGAGGAAGCCCTCCACTTGGATGTGGGGCAGGGGCTTGTCCAGGGCCTTCACCAGATCCGGGGCGTCCACGCGCTCTGCGGGCTTGCCGTTCTCGTAGCGCCACAGCTGCGGGACCAGCTCGTAGCGGCCGGGCCACACCGAATGGGGCCTGGGGGCCAGGTGGATGCCGAAGGTGCGCGGACCGGCCCCTGCGTCCACGGTGAAGCGCAGCTGGAAGGTCTCGGAGAGGGGGAAGTTCGCGGCGTCCATGAGCGAGAGGTCCACGTAGTTGCCCGCGATGGTGAAGAACGAAAGCCCCTCCGGGGACCAGGCCACGTGCACGTCGCCGAAGGGCGCGTAGGGCCTGGGGGCCTTGAAGCCCGTGAGGCGCGTTCCGGCCTTGTCCTTCCAGTCCAGGAGCGAGCCGTCGGCGGCGGAATGCCCGGGCGCGGCGCGCAGGAGCACCGGGGCCACGCCCTCGGCCGGGGCCTGCGCCCAGCGGCTGGCGACGTGGATGGCCGGGGCCTGGGCGTTGGCCTGCGTGAGGGCCTGGGTGAGCAGCTCGTAGGGCTTGTCGTGGATGTCCACGAGGCCCATGTTGAAGTCCTCCCCGTCGCCGCGCCCGCCGGTGGGCTCGTCGTTGTACTGGAACCAGTGCACGCCCGCCACGTTGGGGAAGCCCGCGAAGTTGCGCACGGCGGCGGCCGCGCCCCGGGCGCGCTCGGCCTGGGTGGCCACGTGCATCAGGTGGCCGTTGTTGGTGTTGCCGCTGCGGTTCTCGTCGGCGGCGAAGAAGAATTCGGAGATGAGCACCGGCGCGGGCGAGAGCTCGCGCAGGCCCTCGAAGTAGTACGGGGCCACCCAGCCGTCCTCGCAGTCCACGTTGTAGTTGCTCGAGAGCACGTCCACGAAGCCCCTCTGGGCCAGCACGGCGTTCTGGTCGTAATAGAGAGGCAGGCGGTCGCCCACCACCAGAAGCTCCGGCGCGGCCTTGCGCATGGCCCGGAAGACCAGCTCGTAGTACCGCCCGGCGATGCGCCGCGTGAACTGCCCCACGGCACGGATGCCCCGCCCGCCGGGGCGCAGCTTGAGCGAGGCCCCGCCCTCCTTGAGCTTCTCGAAGGAGTCGAGCCCTTCGGAGGCCGGGACGAAATCCTCAAGAAGCCGTTCCCATTTGCCCTCGTAGCGCTCGAAGAGCATGCGCCAGAGCACGCGTTTGGAGTGGATGGCCCAGGGCCGCTCCAGGTGCCAGGAGAAGAGCGGCGCGTTCCACCAGCCCACCTCGTTGTCGGTGAACACGCCCAGCACGCGGGGATTGTTCCTGGTCCAGCCCATGATCTCGCGGGCCATGGCGTCGGCGTCGTCCTGCATGGAGGGGGCGAAGATGTCGTACCAGTGGAGCTTGGCGTTGCGGCCCAGGTCGATCTCGGGGATGAGCGGCAGGCTCATGACCGCCGAAGGCTCGGACCAGCCCCCGGCGGTGTTGAAGCCCCAGGCCGTCAGGCGCTCCTGGGCCTTGGCCCCCCAGGCCGCGAGGTCCGGGTAGAAGCGCTTGAAGTGGTAGGCCTTGTCGCCCTTTTCCAGGTCGAATTTCGAGCCGCCGTTGGTGGTGTTCACGCCCAGCGAAAAGAATCGCTCGCCCTGGGGCGTGACGAGCCAGCGCACGTCGGCGGACGTGTCCACGGACCAGCCGCGCGCGAGACCGACGGCGGGCGCGAGAAGCATGGCCGCCAGCAGGAGGGCGGCCAGGGCGAAGTAACGCCCTGCGGCGTGGGGACGGCCAGGGCTGGGGCGCGTCGTGCGATGCGAAAGGCTCACGTCTACGTCCTGTGATCTGTTGGTTGTTCCGTTGTCGGCCCGCGAACGCGCGCCGACGCCGTTGCCGGTTTCCGGGACCGGGGGCCTTTCCTTCGGGAGTCGATAGGCCCCTGAGCCCGGCCCCGTACGGACCGGCACGGACCGGACCGGACCGGCACGGACCGGACCGGACCGGACCGGACTGGCACGGACAGGACCGGACCGGCACGGACAGGACCCCTCCGGTCCTGCCCACACCGGCCAGACCTCTCGGGTCTCGCCCGGTACGGCAAGGCCGACACGGGACAGGGCCGCCGGTCAGCGCCGGTGCGCACGGCCTCCGCGCGGCCTCCGGGCGGGCCAGCCGCCCTACTCCATCGCTTCCTTGAGGAGCTTCGAGAGCACCGCGTCGGAATCGAACCACTCTTTCGCGAACTTCTTCGCGGCCTTGGAATGCCTGTCCCAGTCGGCGCGCACGGCTTCGATGCCCGCCAAAGCTTCGTCCTCGCTGGAGAAGGCCAGCACGCCCTCGCCCGTGGGCATGAACTCGGAGAAGCCCGTGTCCTGCACCACGCAGGGCCTCCCTGCCGCCAGGTAGCAGGTGCTGCGGCAGGAGAACCACCCGGAGCGCGAGGCCACGTAGGCGTTCTTGGCCATGGAGAACTCGGCGAAGCTGTCCTGGATGTAGTCGCGGTAGAGCCAGGGAGTGGTGGACTTGGCGAAGCCGTCCTCGAGCTTCCAGCCCTTCTCCTCCAGCATCTCGCGCGGGGGCCTGCCCTGGCCCAGGGCCAGCTCCAGGGTGGCGGAGGTCTTCCTGGGCAGGTCGATGAAGCGCAGGAATTCCATGTTCTTGCCGCCGTACTGCACGCCGCCGATCACCGGGCCGGACTCCTTGGGTTGCCAGGAGAGCACCGTGGTGAAGGCGTCGGAGGCGGGTTTGCGGGGGGTGTCCCAGCTCTCAAGGACCATGGGCTGGCGGGTGGGCCGCCAGTCGAAGACGCCCTGGGGGATCAGGCAGCCGGGCTTGCCGAAGTTCTCGGCAAAGCTGAAGAAGCGATCGTGCAGCTTCATGTGCTCGATGTTCTTCACGTCCTTCTCGGAGGCCGTGCCCGCGAGATAATCAGGGATGCCCGCCTGGGTGTACATGGGGTCGGAGTCGATGAGCACCTTCACGGGGATGCCCTGGTACTCCTCGCGCAGCCAGAGGGTGGTGGAGATGTTGAACACCACGTCGGCGCGCTTCACCACGTCGGTGAGCTGCTCCTGGGAGAGGCCGTGGAAGTTGTCGGACGGGTCGCGCACGCAGAAGCGTTTGGCCAGGTCCGGGTCCAGGGCCGTGAGATAGTCCGTGAGGTACTTGATGTGGTAGGAATAGTCTTCCGTGAAGGTGACGTTGAAGGGGTCGTAGGCCCAGCCGCCGGTGTCCTCCAGGTAGTAGACGTCGTGCCCCAGCTTGTGGAAGCCGTGCAGGTACTGGATGTAGTCCCAGGCCACGCCACCCAGGGGGTAGGTGCAGGCCAGTCCGGAGACGATGATGGTGCGTTTGTTCATGGCCTCGGGCCTTTTGAGGGTTTGGGGGCCGGTTTCACGGGCCGGATGGTGAAGTCGGAATCAACTTCCACGGACACGTCGCCGCTCTTGCCCGCGTACTCGGCGATGGCCGCCGCGAAATAGGGCATGGACTTCTCCATGCCGGAGGTGGGCCCGGTGGAGATGACGTACATGCGCCAGACCACGTTTTTGGGGAGGTTGGCCTTGAAGCGGGCCATGTCCACGGCCTCCACGGCCAGCTCGCGGGTGTAGTCCAGGAAGGCCAGCAGGCGTGCGTTGTGGCCCGCGAAGCCCTGGGGCATGGATTCGGCCGGGATGTGGCGGTTCTCGGAGACGTTCCAGGCCAGGTAGACCACCAGGTCGGCCTCCTCCAGTGACGCCGCGCGGGTGTAGCCCTTGGGCTCCAGGGCCTTGGCGAGCATGTCCGCGCAGGCCAGGAAGGTCTTGTCGTCGGGCGCGATGTCCATGAACCCGGGGCGCACCACGAAGCGTTTGCCGTAGGGCAGATGCTCGGCGTAGGCGTCCAGGCGCATGGTGTAGAGGCCCGAGGCGCCGAAGCAGCCGACCGAAAGCACGGCCAGCAGAAGGGCCGCGAACAGCGCCGGAAGTCTGGTGAAACGGCTTGGCATGGACGCCTCCTTACGGCGCCTCGGCGACGATCTCCTGGCCCTGGGCGTCGCGGGGGCGGCGTTCCTTGAGGGGCGCGAACTGAAGAGCATGGAGACGGGCGAACTCGCCTCCCTTGTCCAGGAGTTCCTGGAACGTGCCCATCTCGCTCACGGTCTTGTCCTTGATCACCAGGATCAGGTCGGCCCGGCGCATCATGGACATGCGGTGGGCGATCACGAAGGTGGTGCGGTTCTCCATGAGCCGGTCCAGGCCTTCCATGATCTGGGCCTCGGTGCCCGCGTCCAGGGCCGAGGTGGGCTCGTCCAGGATGAGCAGGGGCGCGTCCTTCAGGAGCGCCCGGGCGATGGAGAGGCGCTGGCGCTGGCCGCCCGAGAGGTTGGAGCCGCGCTCGTCGAGCAGCGAGTCGTAGCCCTGGGGCATGGCCTCGATGAACTCGTGGGCGTTGGCCAGCGTGGCCGCGGCCACCACTTCCTCGCGGGTTGCGGTGCGTTTGCCGTAGGCGATGTTGTCGTGCACGCTCATGGGGAAGAGGTGCGTGTCCTGGAGCACGATGGCCACCTGCTGGCGCACGCTCTTCAGGGTGACGTTGCGCAGGTCCTGCCCGTCGATGGTGATGGCCCCCTTCTGGGGGTCGTAGAAGCGCAGAAGCAGGCTGATGAGCGAGGTCTTGCCCGCGCCGGTCTGGCCCACCACGGCCACGGTGGCCCCGCCCCGGGCCTTGAAGCTCACGCCGCTCAGCACGGGGCGTTCGGGATCGTAGCCGAAGGTGACGCCGGAGAACTCCACCGCGCCCTTGGTGATCTCCAGGGGCTTGGCGTCGGGGGCCTCGGGCACGGCCTTGTCCTCGGCGAGCACGTCGAGCACGCGCCGGGCCTGGGCCAGCGAGCCCCGGATGGCCCCCATGGTGTTGGCGATGTTGTTAAGCGGCGTGTAGAGCGAGGCCAGATAGCCCAGGAAGATGAGCAGGTCGCCCGTGGAGAGGTCGCCCTCCAGCACGTGGCGCGCGCCCACGTAGAGCACGTAGGCCGTGCCTGCCGCCGTGATGGCGCCCACCAGCCAGCCGTAGGCCGTCTGCAGCGAATAGAGCGTGAGCTTGCGGTCGAAGCTGTGCTGGCTCTCGGCCACGAAGCGCCTGCGCTCCTCGTCTTCGCGGGCGAAGGCCTGCACCAGCGAGATGGAGTTGAAGATGTTCTCCACCGTGGAATAGACCTTGGACTCCTTCATGTGGGTCTCGTAGGTCAGGTTGCCGATCTTCTTGGTCACGCTGGCGATGGCCAGGATCAGGAGCGGCACCACGGCCATGGCGTAGAGCGTCAGCTCCCAGTCGATGCCCAGGAGCACGAAGAACATGCCCATGAGGAGCACGATGCTCGTGAGCGTGGTGAACACGCCGTTCATCAGCAGCGTCTGCACCGAGTAGGTGTCGCCCATGAGGCGGTAGAGCAGGTCGCCGGTGGGGCGGGTCTGGTGGAAGAGCAGGGACTGGCGCTGCAGGTGGTCGAAGAGTTCGCAGCGGAAGTCCTGCACCATGTCCTGCCCCATGCGGATGGTCAGGTAGTTGTTGGCCAGCTGGACGAAGCCCGAGAGGAAGTGCACGGCCACCAGGGCGATGGCCACCACGGCCAGCTCCGTCCCGGTGGAGAGCACGTCGGCGGGCACGGTCCATCCCCAGAATTCCAGGGGCTGGCGGGCGATGATCTGGTCCACGCAGAGCTTGAGCGGCCAGGGCTTGAGCAGTTCCAGGGCGCTTTGCACCCCCACCAGGCCCAGACAGAAGGCGAAGAGGAGTGAATAGGGCCGCAGGTAGCCGAGAAGCTTGAGGAAAACTGCCATGGTATCCGGGTGGTTGGATGGTTGACCGCAAGCGGGCCGGGAGGGCAGGGCTGCCCCCCCGGCCCGGTCCGGGTCTTACGCGATGGCGTCTTTGATGTCGACTACTGAAGGGGCGCGTCCACGGCGGCGCGGGCGGCCTCGGCCTTTCCGGCCTCCAGGTGCTCGTCTTCCTCGGCCGGAGCCTGGGCCGGGGCGTTCACGGGCTTCACGGCGATGGCCTGGTCTTCCTTGGCGGCCTTGGCGGCTTCCTTGGCGGCCTTCTTGGGGTCCTCGGGCTCGGTGAGGGAGCAGCCGTGCTTGCAGGTCATCAGGTGCTGGGCCAGCTTGGTGACCATGGCCGCCGAGGAGGACATGCCCTTGGCCGTCCAGAGCATGGCCGTCAGGGCCGCGCCGCCGCAGACGGCGGCCGGGATCAGCGCTCCCAGGGCCAGGCAGCCCAGGCCGGCGGCCAGGGAGAGACCGGTGAGGGCCACGGCCAGGCCGGTGGGGGCCACGGAGCCCGCCAGGCGCACGAAGCGCTTGTCCCCGCCGTGGTGTTCCACGGTGACGCGCAGCATCAGGGCGCTCATGAGCCCGGGCTGGATGCGCAGGTCCCAGGGCGCCACGCTGGAGGAGGCGGCGTAGCCGGTGCCCGCAGTGTGGCTCACGCCCAGGGTGCGCAGCACGCGCAGGATGTGGTCGAGAACGTCCTCGCGCTCCAGGGACGCGCCGTTCCAGAAGAAGCGGTGGAACTTGAGGCCCCTGCGGAAGATGGAGCAGGTGTCCTTCACGCGGGTCCAGAGGGTGTACTTGGGCAGGTTGGCTTCCTCGGGCAGGCCCAGCACGGCCAGGCTGCCGCTCTTGATGCCCCTGCGGCCCTGGCGGCGCAAGTCCATGAGGGTCTGGTAGCGGGCCTTGCCGCGAATCCAGGGCTGGGCCAGGGTGAGCAGGAAGATGGTCAGCCGGGCCAGGAAGGTGTCGTGGGCCTTGGGGAGCTTGGCCTGGGCGGCGCGGTGCCCCACGAAGGCGAAGGTGACGCCCAGCATGGCCGCGCCCAGGGCGAAGAGGGGCGCGAAGGCGAAGCCGGAGGCCAGCACGGCCACGGCGGCCAGCATCCATTCGAAGCTCATGGGCAGGTAGGCGGTCAGGCTGCCCTTGGGCTCGTAGAGGGTCTGGAAGAGGCCGGAGCCGAAGACGCCGTGGTAGATCACCGGGCGCGTGGAGAGCAGCGCCCCGGAGATGTCGCCGTAGATGCGCCCGGCCCAGCGGGAGTTGCCCAGCACGTTGAAGCGCTGCGGGTGCTTGGGCATGAGCAGCGCCTCGGCGCGGCCGTAGCCCTTCTGCTGCTTGAGGTAGGCCTTCACGGTGTTGCGGCGGTGATGCCAGACCATCATGCCCGCGTGGAAGCCGATGGTGTGGCCCATGTCCATGAGCCTCCAGCAGAGGTCCACGTCGTCGCCCGCGGCGCGGTAGGTCACGTCGAAGCCGCCTGTGGCCAGGAGGTGTTCGCGGCGGTAGGCCATGTTGCAGCCCGGGATGTGCTCGGCGATCTCGTCGGTGACGAGCACGTGGGTGGGCGCGCCGGGGGAGACGGCCACGCAGGCGGCGGTGCGGTTGTCTTCGGGCGGGGGCAGGTTGGGTCCGCCCACGGCGGCGAAGCGCTGGTCGCGGAAGGCCCAGGCCATGTAGGTGAGCCAGTGGGGGTCCACGTAGCAGTCGGAGTCGGTGTAGGCGATGATCTCGCCCTGGGCGGCGTGCATGCCCACGTTGCGCGCGGCGGAGAGGCCCAGGTTGGGCTGGTGGATCACGTGGATGAAGGGGAACTTGGCCGCGTAGCGGTCGGAGATTTCCCCCGTCTTGTCGGTGGAGCCGTCGTCCACCACGATCACTTCGAAGTTGGGGTATTCCACGTGCTCGAAGCTGGCCAGGCAGCCTTCCATGGTGGAGTCGGCGTTGAAGGCGCAGACGATCACGGAGATCATGGGCGCGTGGGGCGGCAGGGGCGGCAGGGGGTTGGCGTAGGCCTTGGCCACGGCGTTGAAGGCGGCCTTGGGCTGGCGGTCGGCGTCGACGATGCCGAACTTCCAGTCCTCGATGAGGTGGCCGCCGGTGTACCACTCGTCGGTCCAGGCGAAGACCATGGTGCCCGAGACGCCCTCTTCGAAGGCGGCGCGCACCTGCCATTCGAGGAACCTGGCCTGGGCCTCGTCGCCGTGGCGCAGGGAGTCCATGCCGAACTCGGAGAGCACGAGCGGGAGGTCTCCGGCCACGTTCTGAAGGCGCTTCACGTAGGCGCGGAAGCTCGTTTCCTCGTGCAGGTAGACGTTGACGCACAGGAAATCGAGGAAGGGGAGCTTCAGGTATTCGGTGGAGGGGTAGTTGGCGTAGGTCACCAGGCCCGTGGGGTCTTCCCTGCGGACGATGGCGGCCAGCTTGCCCAGGAACTTCTCCACGTTCTTGGCCCCGGACCAGCGCACGATGTGGCTGGGGATCTCGTTGCCGATCAGGTAGGCCAGCAGGGCCGGGTGTCCGGCGCAGGCGCGGGCGGCCTCGCGCATGGCGTCCTTGATGGCTTCCTTCACTTCCCACTGGTCGAGGAAGCACAGGTGCTGGGGCCAGGGGATGCCCACCATCACGTGGATGCCGTGGGTCGCGGCGGCGTCCAGGAACCACTTGGGCGGCACGTAGTAGACGCGGATGGTGTTCACGCCGATGGAGCGCATGAGGCGGAAATCCTCGGCCACGCGCTCGGGCTCGGGCAGGGGCTCGCCGTTCTCGTTCTCGGGGAACGGACCGTAGGTGACGCCCTTGATGAAGAACTTCTTGTCGCCCAGGAAGAGGAAGCGTCCGTGGACGCGGGGGCGCTCGAAGATGGCCGGGGAGGCGCTGCCGCCTTCTAACTGGAACATGGTGCCCTCACCTTTTCCGGCGCATGGCCGGTTGATCGCGCTTGGTGATCTCCCGGAGCGGGCCGCGTGCCCGGCCGGGGGAGGCGCCTGACGGCGCGGGCGGGTGAAAGCAAGGCGTGTGCCATGCGCCGAGGCGGCCGGGAAGCCGCGCCGGGCGGGCATGTGAAATGCGTGACGCGCTCCGGTTACGAAAACTGCGCACGCGGCGGTTACGATAATTTCCCTTGACGGACTTTGGCGGAACCGGCCGGATTCACGCCCCCGCTTTACCCCGCGCACAAGGCGCGTTAAGGAAAACTCCAAGGAGCATCCCATGCGATACACTGTTGAGTTCGATCGAGAGGAGGACGGGCGCTACATCGCCGAAATCCCCGAGATTCCCGGAGTGATGGCCTACGGGGCCACCCAGCGCGAGGCCTACAACATGGCCGTGGCCCTGGCGCTTCGGGTGCTGGCCGAGCGAATCGAACACGGCGAGGCCTCGCTGGAGACGCGCGAAACCCTCTGCTTCGCGTGATCTGGGCCTCCTCGAAAGGCAGGCGCGTGCTCGCGGCGCTGTGCAGAATCGGATGGGGTATCCGGGCTCGAAAAGGAACATCCCACAAGGTTCTTGTCCGCGAGGGGTGGCCTCACTATGTGTTTCCCTTCGGGGACGACGAGGAGATCGGGCCGCGCATGTTGGCCCGCATCGCAAAGCATACCGGATTGCGGCCGCGGGATATTTAGGGGGCCGGATTCACGCCCCCTGTTTGCGATACGCAGCCATCCAGGCGGCGGTCTTTTCCAGCAGATCCAGAACGGGCGGCGTGAGCGCCGACACCTGCTCCTGGTCCGCGGCGCGGGCGGCGTGCTCCAGCTCGAAACAGGCCTGGCGCAGGGGCTCGCAGTGCAGCGTGCCGCTCGCGCCCTTGAGCGAATGGGCCAGCATGACCACGGCCTGCGCGTCCTGCCCGGCCAGGGCGGCCTGGAACTTCACGCGGCGCGCCGGGGCCTCCTCCACGAACATGTCGAAGACCTCGTTGATGAGGTCCTGGTCCCCTTCCATGCGTTCCACCAGCTTGGCCATGTCCACCAGATTCGCGACCATTCCCACTTCCTCATGTTTGCTTGTCCGGCCCGGCGCGGTCGGCCCCGTAGGGGCCTCGGCAACGGGAAGAACGGCGACTTCGCGGACGGTTGCAGCGCCCTGGCCCTTGCCCGGGAACGCCCGCGCGTCCCGCCCGGCGCGATCCTAAGGCAGTGCCAGGGCGGGCGGCAGCACCAGCGACACCGTGGTGCCCGCGCCTTCGCGGCTGGCCACTTCCACCCGGCCTCCCCAGTCCTCCACGGCCTTGCGGATGAGCGCCAGGCCCAGGCCGTAGCCCTTGCCCTTGCCCAGCCCCTTGCCCGTGAAGAACGGGCTGAACACCCGCTCCAGCGTCTCCTGCGACATGCCCCGGCCCGTGTCGCGGACGGACAGCATCACGTTACCGGCCGAAAGCCCGGCCGACACCTCCACGAGGCCCGGTCCGTCCATGGCCTCCAGGGCGTTTGTCACCAGATGCATCATGGCCCGGCGCAGGGTCTCCTCGTGGGCCTTCACCCGGGGCAGGGCCTCCTCCAGGCGCAGGGCGATCTCCACCCCGGCGGGCAGGAAGCCGGCGCGCAGCACCTCCACGGCCTCGCGGGCCACGCTCGCGGCGTCCACCTCCCCGGGCTGTTCCGAGCCGGGCCGGGAGAACCCTATCATCTCTTTGAGGATGCGGTCCAGCTTGGCCGTCTCCTCCAGGATGATGCGCACCTTCTCGCGCTCGCGTTCGCTCAGGTTGGGCGATTTGAGCAGGGCGTTGGTGAACCCGCCGATGGCGAAGAGCGGATTGCGGATCTCGTGGGCCATGTAGGCCGAGAGCCGTTCCACCACGCCCACCTTCTCGGTCTGCTGGGCGCGCTTCTCGGACTCGGTGCGCGAGGTGATGTCGCGGCGCATGACCATCACGTGGGAGATGCCCCCGGAGGCGTCGAAGATTGGATAGGCGTACTCGCGGAAATAGAGGAGCCTGCCCTCCTTGCTCACCCTGGTCTCCAGGGATTCGGCCTTGCGGCCGGTGCGCAGGGCCTGGTGGAAGGGGCAGTCCCTGGTCTCGGGGTGGCAGAAGGGCATGTCGTCGCGCACGGCCTGCACGTCCCAGCAGGGCTTGCCCAGGAGTTCCTCCTTGGGCGCGCCCCGGCGAAGGGCCACGTTGCGGTTCACGTCCACCACGCGGCCCTGGCGGTCCAGGAGCAGGATGTCCTCGGGCACCTCGTCCAGCACGGCCTGGACGAGCACCCGCTGGTTGTCCAGGTTGAGCTGGCAGCGCGCGCTGATGGCCGCGAACTTGTTGAGGGCGCACAGGAAGAAGGAGGCCGTGTGGTCGATGAAGCTCACGTGGCCCGGCAGCCCGGCCACGATTGACTTCACTTTGTGGCGCTTGCCCACCAGCTCGATGAGCAGGTTGATGTCCGGGTGCGCCCGGAGCATCTCCTGGTGGGTTTCGTAGACCGGCAGGCCCTCCACGCGGGGATCGCCCAGCTTTTCGCGCTCCGGGCCGGGCTCGGCCAGGGCGGCAAGGGTCATGGGTGGCAGGAAATCGGCCACCGCCGGATTGAAGATGATGTCCAGGATGGAGAGAAATCCCGGCCCCGTGCCCATGATGCCCACGCAGAAGGCGCTGTCCTCCAGCTCCCACAGGCAGTATCCGTCGGGCAGCCGTTCAGGTGACATGCTCACCTCCCCGCCCCTGGCCCAGGAGCGCGTAAAGCTCCTTGGCCGTTCGTCCCGGCAGCCTGGCGGCCGCGCGGCGGGCCACCTCGCGCGGCCTGCCCCCGGCGCGGGCCTCCTCCTCCAGCACGCGGCGCACCATATCCGGGTCCGCCGTCGCCTGCTCCAGGGCGGGTCCGAGCACCACGGTGATCTCGCCCAGGAGTTCGCGCTCCTGGGCGGCCATTTCGGAGAGCCTGCTGCGCAGGAATTCCTCGTGGGTTTTGGTAAGCTCCCGGGCCACCACGCAGTCGCGCTCGCCCAGCACCTCCAGGGCCAGGGCCAGGGTCTTGGCCAGGCGGTCCTTGCGCTCGAAGAACACCAGGGTGCACCCCGTGGGGGCGAAGCGGGCCAGGGCCTGGCGCACGTCGCCGGACTTGCGCGGCAAAAAGCCCAAAAAGACGAAGGGCTGGGGCGCGAGGCCCGAGACGCACAGCGCGGCCATGACGGCCGAGGGCCCGGGCGCCGGGCGCACGCGGTGTCCGGCCTCCAGGCAGGCGCGCACCAGCAGGTATCCCGGATCGGAGAGCACGGGCGTGCCCGCGTCGGAGACGAGCGCCGCCTCGCCGCCCTGGTCCAGATGGGCCAGCACCTGGGGGATGCGGCCTTCCTCGTTGTGGTCGAAGAGGGAGAGCATGCGCCGTCCCTCCGGGGGCTGGGCGATGCCCTGGTCCGCCAGGAGCCGGATCGCGCGGCGGGTGTCCTCGCAAAGCAAGAGGCCCGCGCGCCCGAGAATGTCGCGCGCGCGGGGCGTCAGGTCCCCCGCGTTGCCCAGGGGCGTGGCCACCACCCACAGCGTTCCCGGCTCACCCTGCATGGAAGGGCTATCCCATGGCCCCGGCCCGAATGCAAGCGGGGCCGAGGAGCAAGCGGGCCATTGACAGGCCGGGACGCCGGGCATACGTCTCAACCATGGCAGATCCCGCTTACGACGTGGGCTCCAACGGCCCCATCTCCATGGCCAACTCCAACGGCCTCATCACCTTCGACCCGCAGCAGGTCGCCGTGGAGAAGTTCGCCCAGCGCCCCGCCGAGCCGCCGGTCTCCGTGAACGCCTGGACCGGCGTCTACGACCACGCCGAGAAAGGGCGCATCATCGGCAACGTGGTCATCTAGGCCGAAACCGCCCCCGAGTCCCGCCCGTCTTCCCTGGAGGTCCCGGTGTTCCACAGCATTCCCGAGGCCGTGACCGAACGCATGGCCCTGCTGGCCGCCATGCACGAGGCAGACAAGACCGACGGCACCCCCCGCTTCGACCGCCTGCGCCAGATCCCCCCCGAGACGGGCCGGTTCCTCTGCCTGCTGGCGGCCAACGCGCCCGAGGGCGAATGGCTGGAGGTGGGCACGTCGGGCGGCTACTCGGCCCTCTGGCTGGCCCAGGCCGCCGGGCTGCGCGGCACGCGGCTCACCACCTACGAGATAAGCCCCCGCAAGGCCGCCCTGGCCCGGGAGAGCTTCGCCGCCGCCGGGGCGCAAGACCGCGTGCGCCTCGTGGAGGCCGACGCCGTGCCGCTCCTGGCGGGCCATGGTCCCCTGGCCTTCTGTTTCCTGGACGCCGAGCGCGCCATCCTGCGCGCCTGCTTCGACGCGATCGTGCCCAAGCTGGTGCCCGGAGGGCTGCTCGTGGTTGACAACGCCATCAGCCACTCCCACGAGATGGCAGAGTTTCTCGAATACGTCCCCACGGACCCGCGCGTGGACTCGCTGGTGGTCCCGATCGGTTCCGGCGAACTGGTCTGCAGGAAGCTTTAGTGTCGCGATTTTGAAAAACATGAATATGTTTTTCAAAATGTAAATCAATGGTTTTGGCTGCTTGTTTTGACAATCCGTATGGATGGATTTCGAGGACGAAACACTAGAGATTCACCAGGGCTGCCAGCCGCGCCCTCCCGAGCGCTCGAAATCGGCCCGGAAGGCGTCCTCCAGGTGCTCCACGCGCAGGGATGCGCCGTGGCGTACGACGCTCACAACGTCGAAGCGGCAGGGCCTGGCCCACAAGTCGCCTGCGGAGAGGTATTCGGCCGCCGCGCGCAAAAGCCGGGAGCGCTTGCGCCCGTGCACAGCGTCGGTCCCGGCCGCCAGGCTGCCCTGGCCCCGCGTCTTCACCTCCACGAACACCAGGGTGTCCCCGTGGCGGCAGATCAGGTCCACCTCGCCGCGCGGCGTGCGCCAGTTGCGTTCCAGGACCTCGTAGCCGCGCGACGCGAGATGGGCGGCCGCCGCGTCCTCGCCTTCGCGGCCCAGGAGGAGATGATCGGCGATCATGGGGCGTGCTTGGGGGGAATGTCGCTGGAGAAGCCTCTGGCGGCCAGAGGAGCAGGCTCCTCTGGACTCCTCGGCGGGGGGCAGGTGCGGTTGGCAGTCCCCGGGGGCGGTTTCCGGGGGGCATCCGCCGGACGGACGGGCCTGCGGCAGGCCGCCATGAACGCTCTCACAACAGGGAGCCCTGGACCGCCTGCGCGCCCCTGGGCTCGGGCAGAACGCCCCGGAACGTCAGGCGGTGCAGCCTGCACGGGCCGAGCCGGACCAAGGCCGCCAGGTGGTCGGCCGTGCCGTAGCCTTTGTGCCCGGCCAGGCCGTAGCCGGGGTACTTGCGGTCGAGGTGTTCCATGAGCCGGTCGCGGAAGGTCTTGGCCAGGATGGACGCGGCCGAGATGGCCGGGATGAGCGCGTCGCCCCCCACCACCGCCCGCTGTGGGAGCCCCGGCAGGGCCAGCAGGTGCGGGGGGATCGTCTTGTTGCCGTCCACCTCCAGGCCCGAGGGGACGGCGCGCAGTGCCGCCACGGCCCGGGCCATGGCCCGGTAGGTGGCCTGCAGGATGTTGATGCGGTCGATCTCGGCGGCCCAGACCACACCCAGGCCCCAGGCCGCGGCCTGGGCCTTGATGGCCCCCTCCAGGCGCGCGCGCCGGGCGGGGGTGAGCTTCTTGGAGTCGGTGAGCCCGGGCAGGTCGAAGGAGGCGGGCAGGATCACGGCCCCGGCCACCACGGGACCGGCCAGGCAGCCGCGCCCGGCCTCGTCAACCCCGGCCAGCACGGCGACCTCCGAGATGCGCCGCAAAAACGCGCGGCGCTGTGCAGGCCGGGACGAAAAGCCCGGACAAACCGGCGCAACGCCCAGCAAGGCCGCGCGACGCGGGCCAGACCTTGGCCCATGCCTCGGACAGGCCGACGCGCGCCCCTGCGAGGCCCACGCCGACACCTCTTCCCGTCAGGCCGTGGCCGCGCCGCAGGCGCGCCCAGCCGTCAGCCCCGCCGGAGCGCACGGCAAACACGACAAGCCGCCGACGCCCGCGCGGCTCTCCCGCTCCGCGCCGGATGGCACGGGAGCGGACGAATGCGCTGGCGTCGGCGGCCCGAAACGGCATCGCCGGGAAACGGACTAGTTGTTCCAGTCGTTCTTGGACTTGATGCGGGAGGCCTTGCCGCGCAGCTTGCGCAGGTAGTACAGGCGCGAGCGGCGCACCTTGCCCTCGGTGATCACTTCCACGCGCTCGATGAAGGGCGAGTACATGGGGAACACGCGTTCCACGCCCACGCCGTCGGAGACCTTGCGCACGGTGAAGGTGCTGTTGGTGGTGCCCTTGCGCAGGCGCAGGACAGCGCCCTGGAACACCTGGATGCGCTCCTTCTCGCCCTCGAGGATGCGGAAGTGCACCTTCACGGTGTCGCCGGGCTTGAACTGGGGCATGTCCAGGCGGATGTGCTCGTTTTCGATCTGACGGATGATGTCCATGGCCTGTCTCCTTATGTCTGGCTTCACCGGGAAGCCTCAAAAAATGTCGCCCAGGATGCGGTCCGCGAGGATGGCGAAGGCGGCGCGCACCGGCAGGTGGTTGTAGGCGCCGAAGGGCCTCACGGGGGCCAACTGGCCGTGCGTGAGGGCCAGCGCCTCGGGGGCCAGCCCCGAACCCGTGCCCAGCGCCAGGAGCACCGGGCGCTCCCGCAGCGTTTCGCGCACCGCGCCGGGGGTCACCCCGCCGTCGGGCCGGGCGCTGGTGGCCAGCACCCAGGGGTCCTGCCCCGCATGTTCCCTCGCCTGGGAGACGGCCTCTTCGAGAGTGGCCGCCACCCGGACTTTCCCCAACGCCTCGGCCCTGTCCGGGTTGGCCCGGCCGCCCGCGCCCAGGGTCCAGTGGTCCAGGAGCGTGCGCGCCAGGGCCTGCTGGTCCTCCAGGGGAGTGACCGCGAAAAACCCTGCAAGCCCGTATGTTCGGGAAATGCGGGCTATATCGTGCAGATCGAGGTTGGTCAAGGACACAGTGACCGTGTGCCCTTTTTTGTTGAGCACCGGGCCGTGCACCAGGGCCACGTAGAGGGCGCGCCCCAGGAGAGTGCGGGGCTTTTGCGCCAGGAAGCGCCGGTCCGGCCCCGTGAGGGGGGCCTCGCCCAGCAGGTCGGGCCGCCGGGCCAGGGTCTGGCCCAGGGACTGTTCACGCCGCAAGGCGGCCACCCTGGCGTGGTCGCCGCCCAGGAGCACGTCCGGCACGCCCAGCCCCTCGTAGACCTCGGGGCGCGTGTACTGAGGGTATTCCAGCAGCCCGGCCGAGAAGCTCTCCTCCTCGCCGGACTCCTCCTTGCCCATGAACCCGGGCACGAGGCGCGCCACGGCCTCCACGAGGCACATGGCGGCCGACTCTCCGCCCGAGAGCACGAAGTCCCCGGCCGAGACGAGCTCCACGGGGAAGAGGTCCAGGAGGCGTTCGTCGATGCCCTCGTAGCGCCCGCAGAGGATGGTCACGGCGGGGGCGGCGGCCAGCTCGCGGGCCAGGGCCTGGGTGAGGGGCCGCCCGCGCGGGCTCATGAGCAGGATGCGTCCGGGGTTCTCCAGGGAGCGCAGGGCGTGCGCCAGGGGGTCCAGGGCCATGACCATGCCCGGCCCGCCGCCGTAGGGCCGGTCGTCCACGGAGCGGTGCTTGTTGAAGGCGAAGTCGCGCGGGTTCACGAGGTTGAAGTCCACCACGCCCTGCTCGCGGGCCTTGCCCATGAGCGCGCAGGAGAGCGGGGACTCGAAGAATTCGGGGAAGAGCGTGAGGAGGTTGAAGCGCATGGTCAGCTCCACAGGGCCGTGACGGGCACGGCCCAAAGGCGGTCGCCGAGGGAGGGGAGACCGTGACGCGCCGACATGGTAAAAATTTTACCACGGCGTGGTGAACATTCCACCACGGCTGGGCAGGGAAGCGACACCCGCTAGAGCTCCAGCAGCCCCGGCGGCGGGTCGATCACGATCCGCCGCTGCTCCTCGTCGATCTCCAGCACGGATTCGTCGTGGGCGGGAAACAGGATTTCGCGTCCGTCCGGGGCGCGGATCAGCCAGAGGTCCTGCCCAGGGGAGTCCATGAAGGCTTCCAGTTCGCCCACGGGCGTGCCGTCGGGCAGCACGCAGGCGAAGCCCACGATCTCGTGCAGGTAGATTTCGTCGTCGGGGAGTTCCGGCAGGGCCTCGGGGGGCACCACCACCTCCAGCCCGCGCAGAGCTTCGGCGGCGTCGCGGTCCTCCACGCCCTCGATGGTGAGCAAAAGCCGCCCCTGGTGCGGACGGCACGAGCGCACCGTGACGAAGCGCTCCGGGCGGTTCTTCCCGCGCAGCCCGAGGCGCGCCCCGACGGCGAACAGCCGGGGGGAGTCCGCGTGGCTCTCCACGCTGAACTCCCCCCGGATACCGTGAGGTTTGACCACCTCGCCGATGACGACCAGCTTGGACTTCTCCAATCTCCGGCCCTCCCGGCCTATTCGAGGATCTCCAACACCGAGCGCTTGCGCGCCTTGGTGGAGGCCGCGCCAAGGATGGTGCGCATGGCCCTGGCCGTGCGCCCCTGCTTGCCGATGACCTTGCCCAGGTCCTCTTTGGCGACCTTGAGCTCGATCACCGACGTCTGCTCGCCCTCGACTTCCTTCACCTGCACGGCGTCGGGATTGTCGACCAGCGACCTGGCAACGTATTCGATGAGGTCTTTCAACATCTGGCGCCTCCGTGTGTCGGGCACGTTTCAGGGCGCCGCATCGAGCCGACCGGCATCCGGGCTAGTTGCTCTTGCCGGCCTTGCGCAGGAGAGCCGCCACGGTGTCGGTGGGCTGCGCGCCGCGCTCGATCCACTGGGCCACCTTCTCGGCGTCCACCACCACCTCGGCGGGGTTCGCCATGGGGTTGTAGTGCCCGATGTAGTCCAGGGCGCGTCCGTCGCGGCGGGTGGCGCTGTCCATGGCGACGATGCGGTAGAAGGGACGCTTCTTGGAGCCCATGCGAGTAAGTCTCAGTTTGACGGCCATAATCGTTCACCCCCAGTGAGGATAAGTAACGTGTTTTCTTCCGCTGGCAAGCCCGGTGGGGCTTGGCCGCGCTCAGCGCTTCTTGTTGCGCTTCTTGCGCTTGTCCTTCTTCTTCTTGGTGGACCCGGCCTTGGCCCCCATGGCCCCGGCCAGTCCCGCCATGCCGGGCATACCGGGCATGCCCGGCATTCCGGCGGGCATGCGCCCTCCGGGCATGGACGGCATCTTGGGCATTTTGCCCCCGCCCATCATGCGCTGCATCATCATGCGCATCTGCTCGAAATTTTTCAACAGCGCCGTCACGTCGCCCACCTGGACGCCCGAGCCCTTGGCGATGCGGCGCTTGCGGGAATCGTTGATGATCTTGGGCTCCAGGCGCTCGTTCTTGGTCATGGAGCCGATAATGGCCTCCAGGCGGGCCATCTCCTTTTCGGGCATCTGCACCTCGCCAAGCTGCTTGGTGATCTTGCCCATGCCCGGGATCATCTTCAGGATCGACTCCAGCGAGCCCAGCTTCTTCACCCGGCGCATCTGGGTGCGGAAGTCGTCCAGGGTGAACTGGGCCTGGCGGAGCTTGCGCTCCATCTCGGCGGCCTCGGTGGCGTCGAACTCCTCCTGGGCCTTCTCGATGAGCGAGAGGATGTCGCCCATGCCCAGGATGCGCGAGGCCGCGCGGTCCGGGTGGAAGATCTCCAGGTCCGAGGCCTTTTCGCCCATGCCCACGAACTTGATGGGCTTGCCCGTGACCTCCTTGATGGAGAGGGCCGCGCCGCCCCGGGCGTCGCCGTCCATCTTGGTGAGCACGACGCCGGTGATGTCCAGGCGCTCGTTGAAGCTGCCCGCCACGGTCACGGCGTCCTGGCCGGTCATGGCGTCGGCCACGAAGAGGATTTCGTGGGGGTTCACCGCGGCCTTGATGGCCTTGAGCTCCTCCATGAGGGGTTCGTCGATGTGCAGGCGTCCGGCGGTGTCGAGGATGACCACGTCGCAGCCCTGGCGGGCGGCCTCTTCCACGGCCTCGCGGCAGATGTCCACGGGGTTCTGGCCGGTGGTGGAGGGGTGCGCGGGGAAATCGAGCTGGGAGGCCAGCTTGTGCAGCTGGTCGATGGCCGCGGGGCGGTAGACGTCGGCGGGCACCAGGTAGGGCTTGCGCTTGTGGTGGCGGCGCAGCCAGAGTGCCAGCTTGGAGGTGGTGGTGGTCTTGCCGGAGCCCTGGAGGCCGGTCATCATCACGATGAGGGGCTTCTGGCGGAAGTCGAGCGTCTGGGCCTCTCCGCCCAGGAGGGCGAGGACCTCCTCGTGGACGATCTTCACCACCATCTGGCCCGGCGTGAGGGACTTCAAGACGTCCTGGCCCAGGGCGCGCTCGCGCACGCGCTCCGTGAAGGCCTTGACCACCTTGAAGTTCACGTCGGCTTCCAGGAGCGCCAGGCGCACCTCGCGCAGGGCCTCCTGGACGTTGGTCTCGTCCAGGCGGGCGTGGCCGCGAATCTTCTTGAATACGCCTTCGAGGCGGTCTTGCAGGCTTTCGAACATGGTCCCTTCTTTAGGCTTCGTGAAAAAAGAAGCCCTCCCCCTTAGCCAGGGGGGGCCGTCAAGTCAAGGGGTGTCGACAAGCGGTGAGGGAAGACCGGGCGCGCGCGGGAGATTGGCGTGGCGATGGCGCAACCATGGCCGGAGCGGATGAGCCTCGCGCAACCACGATCCCTTGATCACCCGATCAGCTTCTGCTGAAGACTGTCAGCCTTCCTTCCAGGATTTAACATTTCTCCAAAACGTCGAGCAGGCGCTTACCACTCTCGGAAGGAATTTGTAAGTCAATGCAATTACGACAGCCAACACAAACCATGAACGAAACGTGGCGACCCCCAAGACGATCAGCGCATCCGTCGCATCGACACCAACACCCATGGACTTGCACCCGTACATCAAGCAAGAACGACATTGCTCATAGACAATACCAAAGATCGTCACCACGAACCCCGCCACTGCTGATGCCGAGGCAACAACGACAGGCGACCTATTTTCCACGAATGCTCTGCATCGCAACAGAAACATTGCGAAACACACCACGAACAACACTGCCATCTCAAACCTAAACCTGGACGACGGCATGGGAAAATAGAACACTCTGTACATTGGTGTCATCAGCCAGACTGATGTCACGACACAGACAGTCGCGACAATCAACACTGCGCGTTTCACCGTCAATTTATTTTTCACGCACTGCTCCTTCAGCCTGCGAATGAAGTCCACTTGGCGTAAGCGCTCCGGTGATGCCGCACACCCCACCGAGGGCGGCTGAAACATCACGAGCACACGACCCTTTTCTTCCTCCACCCTGAAGCTCGGCCCTGGAGACGATCTCTGCCTCCTCACTTGCAGTCGTCGGAATATTTGTCTTGCAAACAGTTGATCCGATGCTCTCCTGATACTTGATGTACGATTCAAGACCCTCGTCGCCCAGATCGAAAACATCCCCGCTCCCTCGTTCACCATTCCGGAAACTGCCCCCAGGATCGTACAAGAAATTCTTGCCCTCAACGTACAGCGCGGAATGGTCACCAACCGACATTCCCCCATACGTTCCATACGTCGTAATCAGAATCGTCCCTCCCGGGCTCGGGGCCTCCTTGGGCTTTTCTTCCTCCTGCCCATCGCCGCCACCCTCCTGCCAGCCTTCCGGCGACTCATGCCGATCCCACGGCGATGGGACCGTATCGCCCCAAAACGTGCCGGTCTGGCCGGGTTGCCCCGGTTGTTGCGTTGCAGCGGCCCACCCGAGGAGACCATGCCCGGGCGCTGCCCCTTGAGGCGATGCCCAGCCCGG